>NZ_JASJVS010000105.1:0-5276 GCF_035019605.1 Undibacterium sp. 5I2
AGCGACGCGATGGGAGGGGATGCAAACCCCTTCCAGAGTCTTTTCCATCGTCGCTTGCGACGATCCATTAACTTGTTGGGCATAAGGTGTTTTTCCTGATGGTGCACTTGTCCGGTATGGCACGCTCTGTGTTGACATACAGACGGGGAAACTGTTTTCAATTCAATTATTGTATGGCACAACTATCACGGGAAACGCGTTTCCCTGCTTGCAAAATATGACTATGCGATACTTTGTTCTTGATGCATCGTTTGGGCGAATGGCGCTGCTGATAAAGGCTAAAATATGAAAGTTAACAATACGCAGGTATGAAAAACTGCAGCTTGGTGGCCCGTGCCTGTTTAGTTTTTTTTGCGCTGATTGAAGGTGAATTTTTTTTATGACTGTTTCGCTTCATTTTAAGCCGCAATTTTTTCATCCGCCTAGGGTGGAAGTGATGGAGTTGCCATCTTATGCTTACAGCCAAGCGCAATTTCGCTCGAATGGCATACGCACCTCGATAGAGTTATTTGAGCGCAGTCCCGCTCATGTGCTGGCGAAGAATCAATTTTACGCTGAGCTTGCTCAGTTATCGGCGTTCCTGCGTGAGCAAGGCGCGGTACCGGAAATCGTGTTGGCTGATGTCGGACTGTTCGGTTTACGTCTGTTTGAGGGGCAAGATTATTACGACGAAACTGCACGCGCGCTGCTGTATGCTGACGGCCTGACTCTGTTTTCGCGCTTGGTGGGCCAGATTGTGAGTGCCGATACACCGGTACAAACCGGGCTGGGTGTGTGCGAAAACTTGGGGCGTGAGATGACGGTCTGTTCAAATGGCATTATCATTAATCTCACGAATAATCTGACGCGTCTGCTTGGCGATGAATTGCCGGTGAAGGCGATCGATACCTTGCATGCATACATCATTGAATATCTGAATCAGCATGAGCTGAATTCATCCAAGGTGATGGAAATTCATCGTGTCAATGAAATGCGCAATTACCTTGTCGATAAAATGTGGGGGGTGCCGCCGATCACTGATGCGCAGTTCCAAATTTTCACCAAGGAGCAAAAAAAAGCCTGTTTCAATGCGATTGCTGCTTCTCTGACGCCAGCACACATTGCACTGGCGGCCGCCGACGAATGCTTGTTGGTGATGCGCGTGGGATTGGCCGAAACCTTGGGGGAGACGGCAAGTCCTGATGAATTTAACTATACCGCTTTCCATGATGCGGTGTTAGTTTTGAGGAAAATGTTAGCCTTGCGGTACGGTGAACTCAGTTTACATGCTTTTTTTTGTTTTGATGAGGGCGAGGAAGTTGCTCATTTGCGTACTGATCCGAGTTTGATTGCGCTCGATATTCTGGATAATCAACGGCGCAATGGCAATCTGTACGAAAGCTATCTACCCCAGAGAGTGCATGAATTCTACGAAAACGGTCAGCGTTTTCAAATTTATCATTACGACATGCAGTTGGCATGGGTGGAAGTCGCGACTGGTCCTCTGGCCGGAATTCGTGATAGTTTGTGCTTTCATTACCTCGAACATTTCCCTGTGGCTGAGTTGAAAAATGCGCCTTTATTGTCGATGCTGAAAAAATGTACGGCTGACGATATGGCATCGTCTTTGCTGAAAACAGCACCACAGAACTTGGCGCTACCCTTGGTGCCGGTGTTTTTTCAACGCGTGCTGGCCCGTGGTGTGATGGCTAGCTACTTGGCCGACAAGTTGGCGCAGTGGATCACGCTGCCGCCGCACACTCGTGTCTATCTGTTTGAATGTTTGCTGGCCTGTGCGGCGGCGGCTGAAGTGGCGACCTTGTTGCCACATTTGAAATTGCTGGGGCCAGATAGTGACGAGCAGATGTATTTGCGCACCAGCTTGCTCAACCCTGATAGCGAAGTGTTTACTATGCTGAGTAGGCATTTTTTGCAGCAAGCACAGCTGCATTGTGCCAACCACCGCGAGGTTTTTCGTGCTTTAGTCGGGGTAGATTTGTTTTCTCATAGCCTTAAAACTCATACCTTGACCTCCGTTTTGCAAGTTGGCGTTTCTGCCGATCGTATCAGCCAGTTTCTCGCTTTCATGATGCAACTGGTCGATCGCGCCTTGCTCAGTCCGGCTGGCTTAATCGCAGTGTTGACTGGCAAGAATCATGAAGGCAATACCTCCTTAGTGATGGCGGCTTGTTTGCGCCACAGCGAACAGTTCAGTGTGATCTTGCGCGTCTTGACGGCGGCGACGCAGCGTCGTTTGGTACTGCCTTCCGAGATGCTGGGCTTGTTGGCAGCACGCGACCGACGTCAGCATTGGAGCGTGCTTTGTTGGGCCATGTCGCACGGCGACACTGCGATGGTGCGTGAACTGGTCGTCGGTGTGCTGGAAGGGGCAGGAAAACAGTATATTTTCGACCAGAATACGGCGCAAGAGGTGCTCCTCGGTTCTCCGCCAGGCGCGCTCAATCTGGCGCTCAGTCATGGTCATGCCGAGACCTTGTGCGTCTATGCTGATTTGCTATTCGAGGGGCAGCAGCGTGGACACCTGAGTCCACATGGTTTGCGTCGCATCCTCATGCATGGTGTCACTAAAGATGTGTTTGCGGCCACGGAAACGGCGATGGATGTCTATATCAGCGTGCGTGATGCACCTGAGCATTCGCCATCGCAACGTTGGGATCAAGACCGGCAGGCATTGACATTACGATCTGATGCGCTAACGGCAGCCTTGCAGGGTGGCTTTGTCGACACACTGTGCTCGTATCTCGATTTATTTGTACGCGCCCATGAATTGCAGCTTATCAGTCGTGTTGGCATAGAACCTTGGTTAAGGGGTAAGCTGCAGTGGGCTTTATCTCCGGCCGTGCTCGACGGTTTTCGGTCGCGACCATTTTTGACTTTAGTACAGATGGTTGATGCCGCTTATGAACGTAATTTACTCACTATCAGCGAGTGTCACCGCTTACTCGGTGCCAGCGAGACTGGCTCACCGGCATTGATGCGCGCCATCAGTAGACCATCTTTCGATGGTTTGTTTGAATTTGCCTACCGCTTGTGGAAGCTGGACCAACGTCGTGAAGAGAAGCGGCAAGCACACGCCTTGAAATTATTTTACCTACCACCAACGATGCGGGAATGTCATGACTGGTCGTACGCCTGTTCGCCAGCAGGTTTGGCGCACTTGCAGCGCGATGTTCGTGCGGTAGAGCGCATCCCGCGTGAGCAGCGCAGCGAGCATTTACAGCGTTTGCAAGACAAGTTTCGTGAATGCCGCATAGGCTTGCTATTGACGACCGATCAGCATGCCGCAGAGAAGGAAAAAGAGTGGCAACAATTACGGGCTCAATTCTTGGCCTTGTAAGCTAAGTAGCTAGCCTGAGCGCGTCAGCCTGTCGGTTCAGTTCTGGGCATCGTCGCGTAAGCTGTGATATTGCTTGGCGACTTTTTCGATATAGGCGTTGCGTAAATCTTGGCGATCTTTGCCCAGTCCGGCATTGTAGGCGCCGACGGCATTCCAAGTGTATCCGGAACGCTCGATAAACTCAGACAGTATCCAGGCACCGGTCATAATGGAAACGCAAGGGTCGCTGAGCAAATTTTTTTTAGTAATGCCAAATTTGGATAAGCGTGGCAAATGGCTATTATTAATTTGCATGATCCCTATATCGTAAGTGCCATTTTTATTGTAATGAAAGGCTTGCGGGTTCAGCCCTGATTCGACGATGGCAATGGCGCGCAGTAGTACCGGATCGATTTGATAGCGCGCGCCGGCTTCATTCCAACATTGAGCTTGCGCCAGGTTACTGAGAGAGGCAATCAGTGCTGCCAGTAAGGAGAGTTTCTTCATAGGTCTTTGCTTGGCTTGAGTTCATGGAGAACCGACAGACTTGACTGTAACTCCAGGTAGAAAGGCAGTCATGATGTAAATGTGATTGCACGGTGTATGGTTGAATTTTGAAAGTGATGCGCAGCAATTTATGGGAGAGTCTTGTGGCGGAAATATATAGATATTGCCGACTTTTTCAGGAGCGATGTCATGCCTTATCCATTTATCTATTGCAATGTAAGTAGCTCTTCCTTTCCCGCTATCGGGGCAGCGTTGCAGCCGATGGCGGCACCGATTGTGCAGAATTTTCTTTCTGCCGCCAATGTCAGCACCAGCGCAGCTGAAGTGACGTCACTACCGTTGGCGCCAATGGCGACGCCGCGACCTGACATTCAGAGTCTGCTCATGAGCGGGCCCGCTCCGAATATCGAAGCGCAAGCTACAACGCTTGGGCCGGAGCAGCTTGCGCGTGCCAATGTGACGCGTGTTTGGCTGGAGCGCGAGCGTGCAAAAAATTATGCTCAGTATCTTTATTTGGATGCGAAAAATCCGCCGCCACGTTCGGTTTTGGCGCGTCAGGCTTTACATTACTATTACCTGAGCATTCCGCTTGAACCGTGTACGCGACAAGATTTGGCTTCATCGCTGCGCTATATTAATGCTTTTGAGGGCCGTTGTCGGAGCTTGCATGCGTCGGGCTATGGTCAGGAGCGTATCCGAAAACTACATGATGCCGTTCGCACTTATTACGCTAAGCAGTTGATGCAGTCGGGGCCTGAGGCGTCTGCTGCTGCCGCAGTTTATGGTGAGGCGTTTTTTGAATATGAGCAGGTGGTGCGCAAGAATCCGCAACTTTACCGGGGTATCGCGCGTCTGTACTGTGACGCTTTATTTGTCGAGCTGGAAGCGACACGTCCGCATACTCAGCTTGAGCTCGACGCCGCCGAGTCGAAGTTACGCAAGCTCAGTATGGTTTTTACGGCATTTGGTGAGACCGATTTGGTGCCGCGGCTGCGCGTTCTCAGTGAGGCGATTTGTCGGCATTATGCACATGCTTGTAGTTTGGCAAACTATCGTTCTGAAGTCGCACGTTTGCGTGCCATTTATGTGGAGCTGACCGAGCAATCGCATGATACCCCGGACGCCAAGGAGACATTTTTTCGTGCCGGTTTGCTGTATGCGCATGCCTTACTCAAAGAGAGTATTGCTGCCAGCAGTAACAGCGATGAACGAACAGTGTTTGAACAAGAGTTAGCTCTTCTCAAGCGGGAGTTGCAAGTTTCACGACCTGATTTGTTGCAACTATATCCTGAGCTGCAAGCTGAGATTGACTCTGTTGGCCTGTCATGGTGAATAGCTCGCTATTAAGCACAAAAGACGTCTGGTATTGCATCCTCATCAAAAATCTGACTAGGGTTTGAAACCCCGGCCAAAAGAGGCTGTCGCAAAAGCCTGATGGACGTTTTTTACACCT
>NZ_JASJVS010000106.1:0-5210 GCF_035019605.1 Undibacterium sp. 5I2
ACGCCGAGTGAGGCGCTGCTACTGTGGTTGCTGCTGCTTTGTTGGCTGCTGTTTTGCGCTGATTGCAGCGTGATATCACCATCGGCTATCAGGGCGGCGTGGCCGCCGGCGTTGAGGTGGCTGCCGCTGATGGTGATGTTGCCGGCGCTGTTAGCATCCTTCTGCGCTGGATCACCGCTGGCGACGATGGCGACATTACCACCGGCTTGCACGCGGCTGGCAGCGGCCAGTTGGCTGCTTTGTTCGCTGGTGCTGCTGCTTTGACTACTGCCTACACTGATGCTGACGTGGATGCCACCAGCGCTGTTGGGATCACTGGCGACGCTGGCGGCAGCTTGTTTGACGGCCAAGGCGGCGCTGGCGGCGGCCAAGGTTTTTAAGCGTGGGTCGCTGACTTGGCTTTGGGCTTGGCCCATTTGTTGCACGCTGTTGGCGGCACTGAGCACGGGGTTACTGAGTGCAACGCTCAGGCCGCTTTGTTTGCTGTGCTGGGTTTGTTTGGCTTGTGTGGTGTCGGTGGCGGCGCTGATATTGACCTTGTTAGCTAAGATTTGAACGTCGCCTTGGGCGGCCAGTACATCGCTGCCGATTTGGCTGTAGCGGTTACCGGCCTGGATGTTGACCTTAGCTCCTGTACTGCCTACCACGCTGGCGACTTGGCTGAGCTTATTGTTGGCATCGCTGCCCGCTTGCTCACGGCTGCCTATGGTAAAGCCTATGCCGCCACCGCCGCCGAACAGGCCGGATTCTGTCTTTTGTTGTGATGTGGTATTTTGTTGGGTGCTTGCTGCCGCTTGGATCGTGACGTCGTTGGCGGCCATCAGGTTGACATCGTTGGTGGCGACGATCTGGCTGCCGCTGACTGTCAGGTTGCCGCTGGCATTTTTAATCAATTCACCATTGGCATTAGCACTGTAACCAGCTAATACATTTACGCTGTCGCCGCTTAAGCTGCTGGCGATAACATCAGTTTGCTTGATGCTGTTGTGTGTTGTTGTGGTGGAACTTGAGAGCCAACCGTGCGAGCTTGATTTGCTGGCGGAATTAAGATTTTGTGTGGCGACGCCGTTGCTGATGTCGATGTTATTAGCGGCGATGGCGGTGATATTACCGGTATCGCTGTGGATGTTGGCGGCCTTGAGTGACATATCTTGCTGGGCACTTAAGACAAGATTGCCGGCGGTATTAATTTGTGTCCCGACTTCTTGGGTGCTGCCTTGCTCGAGGTAGTTGGCATTATCCCAAACGATGCGGTTTTGTTCGGCGGTGCTGACGGTATCTGAGACCAGCTTGTGGCCGGCGCTGAGGCTGGTTTCAGATTTTGCGCCGGCATTGCTGATTTGGGCTGCAGTTAACTGCAGATCTTTGCCGGCGCTGGCGATTAATAGTCCATGGGGATTATCGACATACAAACCGGCGACGCGGTCAACGTGCGTAACACTGCCTTGGGCATTGCTTTGTGTGCTGGTGGTGGTGATGACATTGAGGTCGCGCTCGGCATGGACGCGCAGACTGTCTTTGGCGCTGATGCTGCCGCCGATATTATTGATATCGGTTTTAGCATTGAGCGCGGTCTGATTGGCATGGATACGGCCGCCAAGGTTATTGATCTGGTCGGCCGTGATCGCAACAGCGGTACGGCCGGCGATGCTGCCGGAGTTGTCGACTGAGCCAGTCGCCTTGATATCGACGCTCGCTCCTGAGATCAGGGCACCGGTGCTGCTGATGTCGCCCGGTTGCAGGCGCACATACACTTGCGGTACCAAGACCTCGGTACTGCTGCCATCTGGTAAGCGCACTGTTTTTGATACTAACCAAACAATATCGCTGGTCAGTTGCGCCATCTGTGTCGCGTCGAGGGCAACGCCCAGGCTGATTTGGAATTTTTTGGCGAAGCTGGCACCGTTGCTCATCAAGGCCATATAGCCGGCTTCATCATTGTCGTAACCAGCGACGAAGCGGCGACCGGTGAGTTGAGTAATTTGATCACGAATCAAGCTTTGCTCATAAAAACCATCACCCAAGCGTTTCATCTGTAATGCCGGGTCATGGCCTGAGGCATTGAGCAGGTAATCACTGGAAAGCCAAGTACGATAATTAACAAACTGCGGATCGGTAGCGACTAAGTAGTGATTGTTTGCTTGCGGATTGGTATGAAACAAACTGTTAGTCGGCAGTGTGATGTTGGGCGTGATGGTATGCACCAGCGTTGCTGGGGCCGCAGCGCTGGTCGCTGCCACACTGCCCGCTTGTTCAGCGCCGGCAGCAGCAGCTTGGCTGACGGCTTGCGCCGGGATGTCGACAGCAGCCGCGTTGACAGCATTGAGCTGCGCTGCCGCCGTGATGGCGACGCTGCCGGCTTGGGTCAGTGCCGCCGCATTCAGCTGATTCAGCGCGGCAGTTTGCGTATCGACCGCAGCAGCACTGACGGCATCAATTGCGCGCGCATCGGTGGCATGCAGATCGGCCAGCTTTGTGTGGCTCTGTTCCTTGCTCGCATCATTGAGTGCCACCTGCGCACTTCCTGCCCCGCTTATTGACTGATCAACGCTGCTGGTAGCCAGCGATGCAAGCTGGATTCCTGTTCCGGTGACGCTGCTGTGGTCTTTAAATACTGATGCGGCCAAGCTGATGGTGTTTTCAACAGGTGCCGGTGCATAATGCGAGTTTGTTTTACCGGAGCGATCCTTGCCTGACAAATAGATACGATAGTAATGGATAGCATTGCCAACATCCGTCGTAATCTTTTTTCCTTCCGCACCTTGGTTTTTTAAATTTTGAATATCGTGCTCTAACGTACCGCCGGCGATAATTTTGCTTTTATCGTTGAGGACAGAGTTGGCAGCAATTGTCATCGCACCACCCGACAGAATCTGGCCTGGGTCTGAACTGACAACCTGGGTCTCCGCGATCGTGCGATTGAACCGGTATTCATTGCGCGCATCACTGAACTCGCCGGTTGCAAGCGCCGTCATCATTTCCACACCATCACTATCGTGCCAAAGTTCTACTTGATCACGGGTGTAGCGCGTGATCAGATCATGAGGATGGTGGTCACCATGATCAGCAAGTTGATACAGTTCCATCGCTTCGGTAGAAACCTGCGCCGTTTGCGTACTGAAGTGTTCATTGCTATTGCTGACGTGGTTGGCGTTCAAGCTCAAATTACCCAAGGCTTCAATCGTCGCGCTGGCATTACTGAGCGCTCCCACTTGCAACTGCCCCTTTGCCGCGGTCGCTGCATGATTGGCATCGAGCGCACCGCCGATAGCCATATTACCTGCACTGAAGAGCAAAGCGTGTTCACGATTATTGATGGCTGCAGCACCAATATCGAGCTGATTGCGGGCCGCGATGACGGCTGCTGCCGTGGTGCCGTTAACGGTTTCCGCATCATTGTTGAGGGTTTGCGTGCCGATGGCGATCTGGTCACCATAAATACGGCCGCTGCCGATATTGTTCACCGTCGTCGCATTGATATAAGTATGAGCGCCATCGATCAAGCCACGATTCGTCAAGCTGCTACCGGCATCCAATTCCGTGTTGGCGCCGATGATTTGACCTGATACCAAGTTATCAAGCTGGGCCGCCTGTACCTGTAAGTCTGCACCAGCTTGCAATGCCATGTGATTAACGACACGCCCGGTAGTCACCAGGCTGGCATTGCCGCCGGCTTGCCATTGACCGTTATTGGTGTAATCGCTGGTCAGCTTGGTGCTTAAATCGCCATGAGAAACCACACTGCCATCACCGCTCAAACTCTGGCTGTCTATGCGCAAATCGGTGCCGGCTGCGATGCGGCCCCCGGTGTTGCTGATTGCCAGAGTTTTTTGCGCGACATTGCTATTCTCAGCAGCTTGGCTATCCTTAATCGTCAAGCTGCCGGATGAAGAAATCACGCCTTGGCTGTTATTGAGCGCAGCGCTGCCGGTCAGCGCCAGCGCATGATCGGCCAGAATCTGGCCATGCATATTATTGATTTGATCGGCGCGCAAGCTGACCGAGCCAGCTTGTATGCCGTGCTCGTCGCCCGCGGTCTGGCTGTTATCTATCGTTGCGGCGTTTAAGTTTGCCGTCAGCGCTGAGCGTATCAAACCAAGCTGATTATTAATCGTCGTACTGGCTGCGGCATCGATTTGGCCCAGCGCTTCGATACGCCCCTGTTGGTTGTCGAGCTGTGTGGCAGTGAGTGAGATGGCCGCGGCGCCGCTGATGTTGCCATGCTGATTGCCTAAGGACTGACTCTGCACTGCGACATTACCCGAGGCGCCGACCGAACCGGTTTGGTTATTGAAGTCGCCGGCCACAATATTGAGCGCGCCTTGCGACAAAATGCCTTGCGTGCTACCGCTGTTAATATTAGATAACGATAAGCCATGCGTATTGATCAACAAGTCCGCACCGGCTTGTAGTAAGCCCGCATCATTAAGCAAGGCACCTGTTTGTAAATTCGCATTCGCAGTGCTGAGGATGGTGCCATGCGAATTGTCGAGCGCTTGTTGTTGCGTGTTCACGGACAGTGTGTTGGCTTGCAAAGTGCCGCCACGGTTATCCAAGCCTTGCGCCGTCAGCTTGAATGCTTGTGCAGCGATGACGGTGCCGGCTGCGTTATTCATGCTGACATCCGTGGAGAACAGAGTAATAGCACCGTTGGCGCTGCCGATTGAACCGCTGGCGTTATTGATCTGGGCTGCATGCAGAGTTACATCTTGGTTGGAGGCGATCATGCCCGCGCTATTGTCGATGCCGGCTTTCGTGCTGTGCGTGTTCAGCATCAAGCCCTGCCCGGCGGTGATGTGTGCTGCGTGATTGTTCAGGCTGGCCGCGTTAATCGTCAGCGCCCCACCTGCTTGCACGGCGCTCGCAACACTAGCGAGCGCGCTGTTATCCAGCGCGCCGCTGGCGGTGAGTGTGATATCCGAGTTACCGGCGGCGCGTATGCTGCCGCCCTGGTTGTTGATATCGCCAACCTTAATTTCTGTATGGCCGTTCGTGGCGATGCTGCCGCCGCTATTATCCAATACGGTGCTGGCTGTAATGTGAGCACTATCAGTACCGGTTTGTTGCACGCTGCCGCCGCGGTTACTGAGCGTTGCACTGTTGATGTTGACTTGTTTGGCGACGCTCGTGCCGCCATCGAGCGTGGCACTGTCTGCCTGCATGTCCAGGACATTATTCGTTTGTATCAGTCCGCCGCTACCAAGCACTTG
>NZ_JASJVS010000107.1:0-5150 GCF_035019605.1 Undibacterium sp. 5I2
ACCCAGAACGGGCTCAAACGGAAGAAATGAAGCAGGCGGCTTGACGGGTTGTGCGACAGGTTGTTTGACAAACACCGAGAATAAGAGCGGCCTCGGAATCCGTTAGTCGATAGAACTCATGAGTAGAAATTGCAGCATCGAGCGCAGTATCCGGTGTGCTTTTAGCCCCCAAATCCAAAGCATGCTCACGCTTTGCTGGATTTGGATTCATGTCAAAAGCGGGAGCAAGTCGCCAGCCCGATTCTTCCCTTAAAAAGCCATGATTACGCAAATGGTCATCTCTGTTTCCGATCGCCACATTAAACATTAACCTGCGAAACAGCTCCGCCAAATCAAAATCCACATGACCACGCGCGCCGTGGTCGGTGATAACCTGAGCAATATCAAGATAGCTGCTCGGCTCACCGTCCTGCTTGCCGCTCATGGTCATCGCAGAAGCGTACATTCGGCGGCGGTGCCCCACTCGATCGAAGCGATTGACACAAAATGTATGGTATTGCCCGCCGAGTTGTTCCAGCCTGGAGTTCGGAACTGCAATGCCAGAGTTTCTCGCCAACCGATGTGCCAGATACTCCCACTTCCCGATATCGTAGCGATCATCTTGCGCTGGAAATTTGGCAATCCACAGCGACCCGTCCGTGTCTTCAAAGCTGGCTTTCGGCCGAGCTCCACCGAGCGATGTGCCAGGCGCCATCAACATGGCCAACCATTGCTCATACTCGGGTAAGGATTCAATGCCAACATCTTGTATGCGCGCAGCTAAGGCCTGCAGCTCACGTAATTTACTTACGGGAGGAACCGCAAACTCACCACTCGAAATAAATTCCTCTTGCTCGTCCTTGAACCTAAGACCTCCCATACGGGATACGTCTTGTACTGCCAACAGAAAATCGAGGTCAAATAAGGTTCGATTCGCTCTTGACTCCCGAATCGCTAACAATGCCTCGCGTCGCTCAATCAGCACCCTGCCCCATCTGTCTGGGGCAGTATCACGGAAAATACCGGCCAGCGTTCCTTTGACAGGATATTGGGGTCCTGCAACCAACGGCAAATAAGGATCAATAGCAAAGGCATTCGCCTCCGTTAGCCACGCTTGCGAATAGCTGAAGGCCGCTGGCGTATCGCTATGCTCAGGGATAATTAAATCGCCTATATATAAAGGTTCCCCGAATCGGACGTCATCAAGCCATACATTGGCCAGCTTTGATTTACGTGCCATCGCTAATCCTTATCACTCAAGACGGATTTAGTTTTGTATTTCGCCAAGACCTGACTGGCCAGAGATTGCCTGCCCTCTTGCAAAGGTCCTTCGATAACGGGTGATTTAAACGTCCGCTTATTTGTGTTTTTTGCTACTGTTCGGCTAGGCTGCTTGATCAGCATAGCGTCTTGAAGTTTTCTCCCAAGCACGTCATCATTTGCAAGCTTATTCACATCCGCACTCAAACCAAGTGTCTGCAGTGCGCTCAAGTAAGAGCCAAAAGCGACCGTTGGATCGCCGTTCTCGACCCTGCGCAGGGTCTCTCTAGAAACACCCATACGCTCCGAAAACAACGTGGTCGTGAGCTTACGCCGCAATCGTGCAAGACGAATACGATCACCAAAGGCAGACATCTGTGCCGTTTGGCCTGGATAGAGAGTGACGGATTTTTTAGTCATAATGACTCATATATTAGGCATTATAAATACTATTGTCAATTTTATGAGGCATCATCGAATAAATTACAAACACACATTTTTATAGCTGCCTCATAAATAAAGCAATATACATAATATTGACATCTTTATGAGACATAATATTTCCACTCTTGCAAACCTGTCATTTCTGCAATTATCGTTGGTATGAGCGCTATTTTCTGGCTAATTCTCCAACAACTTAACACTGCCCAATGTAGCCAATGTTCATTCTTTACGATCGCAGATGAGTATTCCGGAGGAACGTGACCAGTGATTCCGGCATTGTGACCAGTCATTCCATTTTAACGTGACCGCCCATTCCGGGCGAACGTGACCGATTTCATGCCTTTTGCGGAATCAACGGTCACGATGCCGGGATGGCGTTGTACTGTCCAATAATAATGTTACGCATTTTGCAATCTACCGGGTACGCTTCTAGCCTTTTGACTGGAGAAAGTGTGCCAGCACCAAGGATCAATATGCGTAAAAACGAGTTGCGGCGCAAAGGCATGACATTAATGCTAGTCTGGGAGGAACACCGCGCCGACTATATAGAATTGACAGTACGGCCTGTATCACCTCGGCCAGCGAAGTGGTAGGCCGGCCGATTAGTCAGTGACAAAATGCAGGCCCAGAGTTTGCAGCAGCTAGAACGTGATGGCTTTGTAAAGCGGATTTCGTGCCGCCGCACGTGGAGTATTTACTCACCCGCTTGGGTGAGGAAATAGGCTGCCAGGTGGCAGCCTTGACCGAGTTGATAGAAGTGAATTCAGCGAAAATTATGCTCGCTCGGCAATAGTGCTGTACAGGTGAAAACGCAGCGGTTTGCCTGTGCTTGATAGCTGAATTTTAACGTTTATTTAGTCTTATAAATTCCGGCACCAACTGTGTATTTGTTACTCGCCAGGCGGACATAGGAAGTTTTGCCTTCCAGCATTTTGGTGGCAGGATTGGTCCATACATAATCAACCCAGCCGGATCTTCTCGATTGCACCATGTCACGCATTTCCTGTACAAATTTTTTCCCGTTTGCATCCTTCAACAGCGACATGTCTTTGCCATTCATCTTAGGGGTGAAGGCGTCGCAGACCATCGTCATTTTCGAGTCCAGAACAAACACATACAGATCACCCTGAATATTGCCACTCTTGGGATCAGCGAACTCTTTACAGGCTTCGTCCACGCCTTTTTTCTCGATATCTGCCACCGCCTTATCCACCAGAGCAATCGCGTCAAACTTATTGGCGGTCTGCGCAAAAACCGGCAGCGTAGGGGTAAGCAGCAGGCAAGTGATGCCGAGGATGGCGTAGCGTTTCATGGGGTCTCCTGTTGGGTAATGAACATGTTTATTTTTTTCCAAGCTTACCTCAAGTATGATCAGAATTATATCGATAAATGGGGCAGGACTTTATTAGTTGCAATAATGCAACATATTTAGTCGGCAATTTCCAGCTTTACATGGTGTATTGTGGAGACAAGAAGCTGTCGCAAAAGCGTGGCGGGCACGTTTCCATACCGAGAACACAGCACACCGCGTCGTTTTTCACACTGGAAATGCCATTATTTTTGGCATTTCCAGTTAACCACGAACGCCGCTGGATTCCTGCCAAAAGCTCGCAGGAATGACGTTCGGGATTTCAAACCCTGGTCAGATTTTTGATGATGGTCGGCAACTTGCCCATACCGCTTACTTTGGCTTATAAATCCCAGCGCCAACTGTATATTGGCCACTCGCCAAGCGGACATAGGAGGTTTTTTCTTCCAGCGCCTTGGTGACAGGATTGACCCAGACATAATCGACCCAGCCGGATTTTTTCGATTGCGCGACGTCGCGCATTTCCTGCGAAAATCTTTTCCCGTTTGCGTCCTTCAACAGCGACATGTCTTTGCCATTCATTCTAGGTGTGGTGGCGTGGCAGACCATCATCACTTGCGCATCCTGAACAAACACATACAGATCCCCCAGAATATAGCCCCCCTTAGTATCAGCGAAGTCTTTACAGGCTTCTTCCACCCCTTTTTTCTCTATATTTGCCACAGCCTTGTCGACGAGCGTAATCGCATCGAACTTGTTGGCGGTCTGCGCATGCACCGATAGCGTAGGGGCAAGCAGCAGGCAAGTGATGCCGAGGATGGCGTAGCGTTTCATGGGGTCTCCTTTTTGGGTAGTCAACGTATTTTTTTTCAAGCTTACCTCAAGTGAGATTGGAATTACATCGGCGCATGCGGGGTAATAATCCATTAGTTACCTTTGTACAACATGGTAAGCATCACAGCCCTTGTGCGCGGGGAAGTAGGAAATTCTTCCCGTTGGACGGGAACTTTCTCCAGCGCAAAATTTGTTATACTAGGCCGATCCTTTGGGGAGTAGCCTGCTTCCGTCCCCCGGAAGCGCCCGCATCAACATACTCGGTGATTGTTCCATGCCGTGGTGCGGGCAGCCGTGAGTTTGGCGAGACCATCGGCATGTCAACGCGTCCAGTCGGGCCGCGTGGCATGCCTTTGCTCCTGCCCGACCGGAAAGATCCTCATGAATTTAGCCGCTACTGCTGTACTCTCACTCGCTATGTCGACCGATGCCTTTGCTGCTGCGCTAGGAAAAGGCGCGACACTACACAAACCACATTGGCGCGAAGCATTACGAACCGGTGCTATTTTTGGAATAATCGAAGCGATAACACCGATCATCGGCTGGGCTTCAGGCCAAGTGGCGGCACCGTATGTGTCTGCGTGGGATCACTGGATTGCCTTCACTCTGTTGAGCGTTCTGGGTTTGCGAATGATGCAGGCCGGATTTGCAGAACCAGAAGCCGATGTAAATAAGCCTGGCAGCCATTCTTTTTGGGTCTTGGCCCTCACCGGATTTGCCACCAGTATCGATGCCATGGTGGTCGGCGTGGGACTGGCGATGATGGGTGCAGATATTCTCGTCACCGCAGCTGCCATTGGCCTCTCTACCTTTATCATGGTGACCATCGGCGTAATGCTTGGAAGGGTATTGGGCGTCATTGCCGGCAGGCGTGCTGAAGTGCTGGGTGGAATGCTCTTGGTCGGAATTGGATGCCTCATCCTCTACGAGCACATCGGCAAAGTAGCCTAACGCGCTCCGGAATCCGCGCAAAGCAGTGCGGATTAAATCCGCGCCTCCCTAGTGTATGTAATTCGCCCTAAGATTTGCATTTAGTACAGGCCAATACGAAGTAAGCTGTTATATTGAGTCATGCCAAAGCAAGGCATTCCTACCGCCACATCCGAGTCCTGAGAAGGACTGCTTATCACCGATTCCCAACAGGTAATCGCGCATCTGAACCACGCTTCCAATACCTTAAGTGCATGCCGAACAGGCAAGCCATTTCTTGTATTTCCCTTTGTCTCAATTTGAATCAATATTGATTTTTCATCAAAAATCTGACTAGGGTTTGAAACCCCGGCCTTCAGAGGCTGTCGCAAAAGCCTGATGGACGTTTTTTACA
>NZ_JASJVS010000108.1:0-4975 GCF_035019605.1 Undibacterium sp. 5I2
AACCGAGGTTAACACTCGTAAACCAATGCCTGCAACCCCCTGCAGCTTAGTCAAGAAAATTATTCCGGACAGCAGTGCGCGCAGGCGGCAACCCAGTGGCGCACTAGCTCCTTTATATCCATGCGCCCGATGCGCAGCACGGCGTTCTCATGTAGCAGTGAAAAAATGTAAACGATGACCGCATATCCCAGGCCCCTGTAAGACAAAATTGCCAAAAAAGTTGCACAAAAGCTTGTTAAAGAAGTATTTTAACGCTACTGTCACAAATCAATGATAAAATCCCGTTCAATCGATGAACATGCTACTTTTAACAATAAAGCACCGCCCCCATGCAGCACACCCGCCCCGACGATGAAGACGCCTACCTGGCCGTACTGCGCTTGCTGGAACAGCAGCCGCAGATGAGTCAGCGCGAAATCGCTGCCGAACTCGGTGTCAGTCTTGGTAAAACCAATTATTGCCTCAAGGCTCTGCTGGAAAAGGGCTGGCTTAAGATGCAGAATTTTCACGGTAGCAGCAATAAACTGGCTTATGCCTACCTGCTAACCCCTAGTGGCATCGTAGAAAAAAGTGCTATCACCGCGCGTTTTCTCAAGCGGAAAATGCAGGAATACGAACATTTGCAAACCCTGATCCACTCGTTGCAAGACGAGTTGAAACAAAGCCGTATAGAAAGAACACAATCATGACCCAAGCTAGCCTAACGAACGATACATTAGCGCGCCATCAAGTCCTGCCCGTAGTGTTATGTGGCGGCTCAGGCACGCGCCTGTGGCCCTTGTCGCGTGCCGGTTTTCCCAAGCAATTTTTGGTTTTATCGGGCACCACCAGCTTGTTTCAACAAGCGGTAGAACGTATTAATGCCATCGCCGCGGCCGATATCGTAGTCGGTGAAACATTGATCGTGACGAACGAAGAGCACCGCTTTCTGGCACTCGACCAACTGCGCGAACTCCGTCACGTGGCCGCAACCTTGCTGCTTGAGCCGGTAGCACGCAACACCGCCCCGGCGCTGACCTTGGCTGCGCTGCATGCGTTGGAAAGCGGCCATGACCCTATTTTAGTCGTCACCCCAGCCGACCAAACCGTCACCGATGCGCCAGCCTTTCAAGCCGCGCTGCAGCAGAGCGTGCGCGCTGCTGCTACGGGTGCCGTGATCATTCTTGGTATTACCCCTGATGCTCCGGAAACCGGCTACGGCTATATTAAACGCGAAGGCGCGGCGCAGTCATTCGGCCAGTACAGCGTGGCGCGCTTTGCCGAAAAGCCCGATGCCGCCACCGCACTGGCTTATTTGGCCAGCGGCGACTACGCTTGGAATAGCGGTATGTTCGTACTGCGCGCCAGTACTTGGCTCAAAGCGCTTAGTACATTCCGGCCTGACATCGCCGTAGCGACAGAATTGGCTTGGGCCGGCAAAAGCGCCGACGCCCAATTCGTGCGACCAGATAAAGCCGCCTTCGCTGCCATACCAAGCGAATCGATCGATTACGCCGTCATGGAACGCTGCCCCGGTTCTGTTGTGGAAATTGCCGTGCTGCCGCTGGCTGCAGGTTGGAATGACCTCGGTGCCTGGGATGCTGTCTGGCAGGTCGGTGCTCAAGATAGTGATGGCAATGTTATGCAGGGCGATGCCTTTCAAGCCGGCAGCACCAACACCTTGGTCTATTCCTCGGGCCGCATGGTGAGTGCCGTTGGCGTGAATAACCTCGTCATCATCGAAACCGCCGATGCCGTGTTGGTAGCCGAACGCAGCCAAAGCCAGCACGTCAAAAAAATCGTCGCCATGCTCGAGAAGCAAGGCCGTGTCGAACACACTTTGCACCGCAAAGTCCACCGTCCTTGGGGTTGGTATGACAGCATCGATGAAGAAGAGCGCTTCAAGGTAAAACGCATCAATGTGAAACCCGGTGCCAGCTTGAGCCTGCAAAAACACCACCATCGCGCTGAACACTGGATCGTTGTCAAAGGCACGGCTGAAGTGACTTGTGGTGACAAAGTGATTCTGCTGACTGAGAACCAGTCAACCTACATTCCGCTCGGTGAAGTGCACCGTTTGAAAAATCCGGGCGCGATTGAGCTCGAAATTATCGAGGTACAGTCGGGCAGTTATTTGGGGGAGGATGATATCGTCCGGTTCGAAGATACTTATGGCCGCACCAGCGCGTCTTGATCATGAATAAACAAGAAAAAATTTATATCGCGGGTCACCGCGGGATGGTCGGTTCAGCGATTGCTCGTGCCTTGCAAAAGCAGGGCTGCAGTAACATCATCACTCGTACGCATGCCGAACTCGACTTGACGAATCAAGCCCAAGTCAGAGAGTTTTTTTCGTCAGAAAAGCCTGATCAAGTATATTTGGCAGCCGCAAAAGTAGGCGGTATTTACGCCAATAATACTTTTCCTGCCGAATTTATTTATCAAAATCTAATGATGGAAGCAAACATCATTCACGAAGCGTTTTCTGCTGGCGTGCGAAAATTGCTCTTCCTTGGCTCCAGCTGCATTTATCCAAGATTGGCGGCGCAACCAATGGCCGAGGATGCGCTCTTGACCGGAACTTTGGAGTCTACCAATGAGCCCTATGCCATTGCCAAAATCGCGGGCATAAAATTATGTGAAAGTTATAATCGGCAATATGAAGCTAGTCATGGCGTTGACTACCGAAGTGTGATGCCAACTAATTTGTATGGCCCAGGAGATAATTATCATCCGGAAAATAGTCACGTTATTCCAGCACTCATCAGACGTTTTCACGAGGCGAAAATCTCAAACGCTGAAGTCGTAACGATATGGGGCACCGGCACTCCTCGTCGTGAGTTTTTGTTCGTTGATGATATGGCCGCAGCGAGCATTCATGTCATGTCTGTTGATAAATCAATTTACGCTAGCCATACTTTGCCTATGCAAAGCCATATTAATGTTGGTTATGGTGAAGATGTGACTATCAGTCAGTTGGCTCATACAATTGCAAAGGTTGTTGGGTTTAACGGGCAGATAGAATTTGATGTAAGCAAGCCTGATGGCACTCCTCGAAAATGGATGGATAGTGCGCGTATCTCAAAATTAGGTTGGCGGCCAGAAATTGCGCTTGAGAGTGGATTGATAGTTGCATATCAAGACTTTGTTTTAAACCAAAATTTGCTGCGTACGCAGTCATAAATTTACCGAATATATTATGAATACTAAACAAAAAGTAGCGTTAATTACTGGTGTTACCGGCCAAGATGGTTCTTACTTGGCAGAGTTCTTGTTGGAAAAAGGTTACATCGTTCACGGTATCAAGCGCCGAGCGAGTTCATTTAATACACAACGTGTTGATCATGTTTATCAAGATCCGCATATCGATCATCGCAATTTTGTTTTGCATTACGGTGATTTAAGTGACAGCAGTAACTTGACCCGTATTATTCAGCAAACTCAACCTGACGAAATCTATAATTTAGGTGCCCAAAGTCATGTGGCGGTGAGCTTTGAAAGCCCTGAGTACACGGCTGATGTCGATGGTATGGGCGCGTTACGTATCCTCGAAGCGATCCGTATTTTGGGACTCGAGAAAAAAACTCGTTTTTACCAGGCGTCGACTTCCGAGTTGTATGGTTTGGTGCAAGAAACACCGCAAAAAGAAACAACACCTTTCTACCCAAGAAGCCCGTACGCCGTAGCCAAAATGTATGCATATTGGATCACGGTTAATTATCGCGAAGCGTATGGCATGTATGCGTGTAACGGTATTTTGTTTAACCATGAAAGCCCACGTCGCGGCGAGACATTCGTTACACGCAAAATTACGCGTGGTCTTGCAAATATAGCGCAAGGTTTGGAAAAATGCCTCTACATGGGGAATATGGATGCGTTGCGCGACTGGGGACACGCCAAAGATTACGTCCGCATGCAATGGATGATGCTGCAGCAGGATACACCCGATGATTTTGTGATCGCTACGGGTGTTCAATATTCGGTGAGGCAGTTTATTCAATGGTCCGCAGAGGAGTTGGGCATTACGCTTAAATTTGAAGGCGCTGGTATTGATGAGCACGCGATTGTCGTCGCTATTGAAGGCGATAAAGCGAGCAGCTTAAAAGTTGGTGACGTTATTGTAAAAATCGACTCTCGGTATTTCCGGCCTACGGAAGTAGAAACCTTACTTGGTGATCCGACTAAAGCAAAATTGAAGTTGGGATGGACCCCTGAAATTACCGTTCAAGAGATGTGCAAAGAGATGGTATTGCACGATTTTGAAGAGGCGAGAAAACACGCACTGCTTAAAGAGCATGGTTTTAAAATATCAGTTTCTGTTGAATAAGCATGCGTCTAATCGTATTGCGGAGTTTTTGAGGCAAGTTTATGGCGACAAATATTGTGCCTGAGGGAGGGATGCGAAAGCAACGTCGCCGGCAAATCACACGAACAGCGATAACCGGAATTTTAGCAAAAGCGGCAATGTTTTTGCCTACCATATTAATTGCCTGGGTTGCGGTTCCGCATTTAGGCGCAGAGCGGTATGGTGTGCTCATGACGGTTTTGTCTTTGTTAGGTTTTTTAGGGCTTGCGGATCTGGGTGTAGGGGGGACGTTGATCACCGCCTTATCGCGGGAGTCTGGGAGCGAATGTAATAAAAAGATCCGACAGTTACAGGCGAACGGCCTTGCTATAACTGCAGGTATGGCAATTTGTGTATTAATAGTGGGTGGCTTTCTTCATTATATTGGAATAGGGTCTTTTATATTTAAATCAAGCTCAACGCCGATTCAGGTTGAAGGCACAAATTCCATATTTGTCTTTTTTTTATTATTCGCTCTTTCATTGCCAATTACTTTGGTGACGAAAATACAACTAGGATTGCAGCATGGTCACATCGCAAATTATTGGCAATCAATTTCAGCAGTAGTCAATTTTGCAGGTGCTGCAATCGCTACTTTATCTGGCGGAGGGGTGCCATTGATAATCGTCGGGATTATGAGTGGTACCACAA
>NZ_JASJVS010000109.1:0-4973 GCF_035019605.1 Undibacterium sp. 5I2
AGAAGTAGAAGAAATGGCGCGTTTGCAATTGGGATTATTCTAATGAAATGTCAATTAATTTATTCCGGACAGCAGTGTGCCTACGCAGGAATGACGAAGCGAGAGTGCGGGGGAACGACACGGCCGGCGATGGTTCAGGTGTAAAAATCGTATATCAGGCTTTTGCGATAGCCTCTTCAGGTCGCGCTGACTAAATCTGCACCGAAAACTCTCAACGACGACAGCGCATTACTATTTATTAACTGCTCACAGATCTTCCTGTGGTTAACCTTTGTTTGCAAAATTTCCGAGCTATTTCTCGAATCTGAAAAGTGCGCGTGGAACTAAATTTATTCGTCTCTCTCCAAAACGAGCAGAAATAAAAAGCACTAAAAAGTGGAGTGATATCGACTGATATGTCGCTGTGCGAAAAATCTGAATGAGAAACTGACATCACGAATTTCACACGCTGAGGCGAACGTTTACATCGCCATAGTCTATCGTTAACAGTGCGAACAATACGCTGACAAGGTTCACTTGGCAGGGGCTTCGCACGCGCTCATGAAGGAATTCTTTCGCGGAAAAAATTTGGTATGAAAAAATTTATTGTCGGGTTTTGTCTGTCGCACTCTTTATTTATCGTCTCCAGTGTTGCGGCCGATGTGGCGGCACCAGTTCCGAATCAAGATGCACAAGAACAAATTCGCCAGCAACAGCGTTTGCAACAGTTGCGTCAACAACAAGAAATTCAAACCGATGCGCGCGAAGAAGGCACCTCGTTGAAACAAGCGGTGCCGCTGGCAAGTGACCGTATTCCCGACAATGAAACACCTTGTTTTCAGATTGATAAAATTGATTTGAACGGTGATGGCGCTGATCAATTTCAATTCGCCTTAGATAAATTGAATGCCGAAGTATTCAGCATCGCAGCAGCGCAGTCGTCGGCAAACAGCAAAGACGGACTATGCCTGGGCGTGAATGGCATTAATGCGCTCATGGCGCGCATGCAGAATACCATCATTGCCAAAGGCTATATCACCACCCGTGTGCTCGCCGCTCCGCAAGATCTGAAATCTGGTCATTTATTACTCACGGTGGTAAACGGTCGTGTCAACCGCGTTCGCTTTACCGCTGATTCCGATCCGCGCGCCAGCAGTTGGAATGCGCTACCGCTACACCCTGGCGTTACACTCAATCTGCGCGATATTGAGCAAGCCTTGGAAAATTTAAAACGGCTTCCTTCTGCAGACGCCGATATACAAATCGAACCGGCAGCGCCCGATCAGGTAGCGGCGGCACCGACGCAGCCAGGCTTGAGTGATCTGCTCATCAGCTATCACCGCGTGTCTTCACCGGTACGTTTTTCTTGGAGCTTGGACGACAGCGGCTCCAGCGCAACCGGCAAGTACCAAGCCAGTGCGACCTTATCGGGCGATAACTTGTTCAAGCTTAACGATTTGTTCTATGTCAGTTTCAATCACGATGTCGGAGGCGAGGATACCGGTGCGCACGGCACCTCGGCGCATACCTGGCATTACTCCTTAGCTTATGGCTACTGGTTGTTGAGCACGACGACATCGAGTAATGACTACTATCAAACCGTCGCCGGTGCCAGCCAAAACTACACTTACAGCGGCAAAAGTCAAAACACTGAAATCATGCTCTCGCGTCTGTTATTTCGCAACAACGTGAATAAAACTGTGTTGTCGGCGCGTGCGATGTTTCGTAGCTCCAGTAATTTTATCGATGATACCGAAGTGGAAGTGCAGCGACGACGCGTAGCGGCGTGGGAACTCGGTTTCAAGCAAACTTGGTATCACGCCAATACGGTGTTGGATTATCAGTTGAACTATCGGCACGGTACCGGCGCGCGCGGTGCTTTATCAGCGCCGGAAGAAAATTTCGGTAATGGTACTTCACGCATGCAAATGCTGACAGCTGATCTGCAACTGAGTATGCCGTTCATGCTCAAAGCGCCTTGGGGTCAGCAAGCGCTGCAATATCTGGTCAATTTCCGGGGCCAAAATAATTACACCCCACTGACGCCACAAGATCGATTCAGTATCGGTAGTCGCTATTCGGTACGCGGGTTCGATGGTGCGCAAAGCTTGCTCTCTGATAGTGGCTGGTTCATACAAAACAATCTCATCGTTCCACTTGGCCAGAGCGGGCAATCGGCATACCTGGGCCTCGACTATGGTGCCGTCAGCGGGCAATCGGCCGCGCTGTTAATTGGAAAAAAATTAGCCGGCATGGTGCTTGGCGTGCGCGGTGAAGTTGGCACTGCGGTCGGCCGGTTTAACTATGACGTCTTTGTCGGGCAAGCCATCTATAAACCTGAGGGCTATATCACCAGTCCGGTCACTGCTGGTTTTAATCTTAACTGGTCCTATTAAGGAACGTACGACATGAATCAAGCAGCATTTCAGATTATCGCCCCTGGCATTCCACAGCAGGGTTGTATCGATGGCATGGCCGTCAGTAGTTTTCCTCATGCCGAGCCAGTGGAAGATTGGAATAGTGGCGAGCGCATGTGGATCATCGATTGGGTTGCACCGTTTGCTCACACCAAGCAAATGACACGTTTTCTGAAGCGACATTTGCTGGCCAATTATTGGTTCAAGACGCTTTACCACCGCCGTAATGAAAAAAAATTAATCATCAAAACCTTCCGCGGGGTCGACGTGATGAAACAGGAAGCCGAACAGTGGTTCGCCACACACCCAGTCATCGAAGCTCAGGCCAGCGCGGCTTGATCTTAAGTTTCCTTAGTTATCTTGGCGTCGTCAGTCAACTCGATTTGGATTTTTAAAAAATGAATAAGCGTCAATTCCGTCTGGTATTTAATAAACATCGTGGCATTCTCATGGCTGTCGCAGAATTTGTCAGCGGTGCCGGTAAATCTGCGCAAGCGAAGCCAGCCTCGTCCGCCTTGGCTGCTGCCTCATTTGCCGTCGATGGGGTTGATGACGCTGCGGAAGTTCCAACACGACGCAATGTCAGCATGCTGCTGGCATTGCTACAAGCTGGCCTGGTTCATGTGATCAAGGCCGCCTCCGTGCTGACGGCAAGCGCCGTGCTGACGCTGGCGCACGCCGATATCGTGGCGGATAAAGCTGCACCAAAAAATCAACAAGCAATCATACTGACGACGCCTAACGGTTTGCCATCAGTGAATATACAAACCCCGAGCGCAGCCGGGGTCTCGCGCAATACGTATAGTCAATTCGATGTCGGCAATAAGGGTGCGGTACTCAATAACAGTCACACTGCAGTGACAACGCAGCAGGGCGGTTGGGTGCAGGCGAACCCGTATCTGGCCAAGGGCAGCGCGCGCATTATCTTAAATGAAGTCAACAGCACCAACCCCAGCTTACTCAATGGCTATGTCGAGGTGGCCGGGAGTAAGGCGCAAGTCATCATCGCCAACCCCATGGGTATCAGTTGCAACGGCTGTGGCTTCATCAATGCCAATCGCGTGACCCTGACTTCCGGGACGCCGCTGCTGCAAGGCGGTGATTTGCTCGGCTATCAAGTCAATGGTGGGGTGTTGGATTTTTCCGGTAAAGGGTTAGATTCCAGTCAAAGCAATTATACCGATCTGATCGCGCGCGCCGTCAATACCAACGGCATCATCTGGGCGAAAAACCTCAACGTCATCAGCGGCAGCAATCAAGTTAAGGTCGATAACGCACAGCTCGATGGTGATGGCTATATCGCACAAGTCGTCAACAATGGCGGCAGCGCCGCTGCCGGCAATCTTACGCCGAATTTTGCGGTCGATGTCGCGGCATTGGGCGGCATGTATGCCGGAAAAATTCATCTGCTTGGAACCGAAGCCGGTGTCGGCGTCAGAAACGCCGGCGAAATCGGTGCCAGCGCCGGCGCCGTACACATCGATGTCAACGGCATGATCAGCAACAGCGGCACGCTCGTTGCCAGCGGTGCCGGGAATACCCTGACATTAAAGTCCAAAGGTTTGAGTAATGCCGGCACCATTTCGGCGCAAGACAATCTGACTGTGCTCACTCAGGGTGAGATGCATAACAGCGGCCTCGTCAGTGCTGCGCGCGAATTGAACATCAGTAGCAGCGGCCAATTGAGTAACCAAGGTAGTCTGAGCGGCCAGCGTTTGGCGATCAATGCAAGCGGGCTCAGCAATATCAAAGGGCTGATACAACAGAGCGGCAGCCAAGGCTTGAACGTGAGCGCGCAAGCGCTGGACAATAGCGCCGCTGGCTTGATCGGTAATCTGCCGCTTAGTGCCATTAATGGCAGCACCGCTGGCAGCGGCGCTGGCAATGCCAGCGCTGCACAGAATACTATGGCCGCACCAAGCAGTGCCGCCGCTGCCGGAGCACTGACCATCACACCGGCGCTGCCAGAGGCGTTGGCACATGGGCTGATTGCGATTTCCGGTAAGCTCGTCAATCAGGCCGGCACCATCAGCGGCAATGGAACGGTAGACCTCAGTGCCAGCGATAGCTTACACAACAGTGCAGTGTTGAATCTTGGTACGCTCAATTTCAGCGGCACGCAATGGAGTAATATCGACGGTAAGATCAATGTAGACCAAGCCAGCATCAAGACCCATAGTTTCGATAATTCGCATGGCCAATTTGTGGCGGCGCAAGCATTGCAGCTTGATGCCCATGATCTAATGAACCAACAAGGTAGCTTGCAACAAATCGGCAGCGCTGATTTAAGCATCGCCTTGCAAGGTAATTTGGATAATACCTCCGGTCATATTCAAACGAATGCCTCGAATCTCAATTTAACGGCGCAATCCATAAATAACAGCAATGGCCAGATACAGCATGCCGGCAGCGGCACGCTGGCGCTCACCGCGCATACGCTCAGTGGTGCCGGCGGTGCGCTGGCCAGCGCCGGCTTGCTCGATATCGCAGCACAGAGCGTCACGCTCGATGGTGGCACGAGCGTCGCCAAACAAGTCAACATCAACAGTGCAACGCTCAGTAACCGCGGCGGCAGCG
>NZ_JASJVS010000110.1:0-4944 GCF_035019605.1 Undibacterium sp. 5I2
GCGACGCGATGGGAGGGGATGCAAACCCCTTCCAGAGTCTTTTCCATCGTCGCTTGCGACGATCCATTAAGTTGTTTTATTTAATAAACCGCCCACCTTGTCCAATAATGGTCAGCTCAACAAATTTATTTGCACTATGATCTTTTTCATCGTAAGTGATGACGATGCCACCGAGATCAAGATGCTTGATCGATTCCAGGGCCGTTACCAAGCCTTCGCGAGTTGGATTCGGGCCGGCGCGCCGTAAGCCCTCCACCAAAACCTTGGCATTGACGTAGCCCTCCATTGCCGCATACGAAACTGTGGTGCCACTTGCTTTGGCCACTTTCATGAATTCATCACCAAGTCCGGTCGTCACCAAATTGGGTGAAGGCATCACTTGAGAAATGATGACACCTTTGCTCGCGACGCCCAAATCCCGAATAAATGACTCTGATGAGTTGTTCGAGAGCGTCATGATTTGAGTGCGACTACCGGCGGCACGCAAGGCTTTGATCAGCTCAATCGTTTGATTGGAAGAGCTCACAATAATTAAACCTTGTGGATTGGCTTGCATGATCGTGTTGACCGCAGCAGCATAGTCCGGCTTCGCCCGGGAAAATTGCGCCACCACGGCCGGTGTCAATTTATGTAAAGCAAGTGCCTGATTGAATCCGGCCAGGCCATCCTGACCAAAGCTGTCATCCACATGCACAATGCCGATAGCCTTGATGCCGATGGTGGTAAATTGTTCGATGATCTTGCTCACTTCATCCTTGTAATCGGCGCGGATATGGAAAACCCAATGGTTGACCGGTTGCCGCAGTGCCAACGCGCCGGTGCTCGGCGCGATGAGTGGTACTTTGTAAGTCGCCAGAAGCGGCAAAATCGCCAGGGTATGCGGTGTTCCCCGTCCTTGGAACAGTGCGAATACATGCCGTTTTCTGATTAAATTTTCTGCATTGGCTGCCGCTAAGGCTGGGTCGAACTGATCGTCCATTGTCAGCAATTCTATTTTGCGACCGAACACACCGCCCTTTTTATTGACCAAGTTAAAATACGCGTTGGCCCCCGCATTCATTTCCTGCACCGGTCCAGCGACGGTACCGGTTAAACCGACCGTTTGCCCGATCAGGATCAACTTATCGCTAATGCCCTCTTCCGCCGATGCCAAAGCGGACGCAGCCAAGACGGCCAGCATAGCGCCGATCAGCAAGATATTTTTTTTCACAGCTTGTCTCCTGTCATTTTATTTTATTCGACAAAGCCAGTGCTTCCCACCAACCGTGATACACCTTCAGTTGCACTTCGTCGTTACCGGTATTTCTACGTAAAATTTGGTGAATGGAATATCTCACTAAACTTGATGCCACAGAGTGAGGAGTTTCACTGATGTGGACATCCACACTAGCTCTTTGTGCAGAAATTTGCCTTTTGGGTAATGCCATCACCATGTGCTGTACATCCTTTTAATCGGAGTGCGCTATGGCTGCCATCTTTGAAGTTGAATCCACTCTAACCGACCGTTACCAGACCAGGGTGCCGGAAATAGTTCGCCGTGCCTTGAGGCTGAGCAAGCGGGACAAGATTCACTACCCTATCCGTCCTAGCGGCGAAGTCGTGCTCTCCTCACCAAGAAAAATGCCACCAAGCGACTGGCAGCGATTGCCCATTCCTGCGCGCTTTTGGCAGGAATCCAGCGGCGTTCGTGGTTAACTGAAAATGCCAGAAATGATGGTGTTTTCAGTGCTGAAAACGACACTGGGTTCCCGCCAAAAGCATGCGGGAATGACGAGGCTGCGGCATGCAGGAACGACGAGGTATACGGCATTTATCCAAGCTTTAGTTCGTTGGCCGGCAACATACGATTGGCCAGGCTTTTTTTGGGCATCGATGGACTTGAATTCCTGTTCCAGCCGCTCGTCACTTAATACTCGGCAGTACACAGCGCACCGTTTACGCGGTTTGGGCGATGTAATTTGCCTACTCGTGTTCATGCTGCCTCCTCGCTGTTGGTCTTCAAGCCAAAAAACAGTGGCCCTGACCATGGCACTGAAGTGGTGATTTGGAACTCCTTAGTTGATAGGGGTTCGTATGAACGCGCTGGTCGGGCAACCGAGGGGAATCATGGCAGTGCCGATGCGTCAGTCACAGAAGCAGCATGCCTCAAATTTAACCCGGGTATTATTGACACGGTAATTTAACCCGGGTATTATTACTGATCCAATTCAAGCTAAATATTCCCATGATTGATACCGCTACACCTTCCTATACCAGCTTCAATGGCCACCAGCGCATCGCCTATGGCAGCTTGACGGTCAATGCATTGGCTGTGAAACACGCTCTGGCGTCTGACGCATCCAGTCCACTGCTGACATTCTGCGACCAGACTGGCCAAGTGGTCGAAATTGACATTCGAGGAAGCGATGCCGATATGTTGGCACGTCTGCCTCCAGAGGGCTGTCAGCTTCAAGGAAACGAATCGGCACTAATCAATTCCGAGGAACCGGGTGAGCCACGTGGCCGTGGTCGACCAAAGCTTGGGGTTGTCGCGCGAGAAGTCACGCTGCTGCCGCGCCACTGGGATTGGTTGGCTGCACAGCCAGGCGGTGCATCGGTGACTTTGCGGAAACTGGTTGATGAGGCACGCCGGGCCAACGGGGACCGAGACCGGCAGCGCCGGGCGAATGAACGTGCTTACCACTTCATGTCAGCCATCGCAGGTGATATGGCTGGCTTTGAAGAGGCCTCGCGTGCGCTGTTCGCAAACGATGCGGCCAAGTTTCGCCAACAAACCGAAGCTTGGCCGGTCGACGTTCGCGATTACCTCAGGTACCTGGCTGATCAACTGCCGCTGACAGAAGTGCCATCGCTTGCACCGTGACTCATTTGGAACACCAAGGATTGATGATGACAAACAGAAAAACCCTGAAACGACAGTATCTGGAGACGAAAACCCGAGCCGGCGTATATGCTATCCGTAACCAGATCACGGGTCGAGCGTTGGTTGCCGGAAGTACGAACGTTCAGGGCACACTCAACCGGCATCGTTTTGAGCTGCAGCATGGACTGCATCGCAATGCGAGGCTTGCGCAGGACTGGCTCGCGTATGGCGAGACCAATTTTATCTTCGAAGTAATCGACATGGTCAAACCAGGCGAAGATCCAGCGTTCAATGCCGCACAAGAATTGGAAATGCTGGTTAGCCTGTGGTGCCAGGAAATCCCTTGTGTCGGCGAACTCGGCTACCACGAACCGAGGAGTCAACCTTGATGCACACGAATCTCGGCTTCTGTTTGGCGCTACACAGTGCCCACGCCAGCCTGCAACTCAAGCTTGACGACGAGTTGGGCATTTACCATGGCATCAGTTTCAACGACTTTGCGCTGCTGAATTTGCTTGCGCAAGCGGACGGTGGTCGGGTAAGCATTCCGGCACTCGTGCGTCCGATGGGGCAGCCTCAATCGGCTGTGCTGCGTCAGTTGATCGTGCTCGAGAAGATCGGCCTCGTGGTGCGCGACGGTGCGAATGGATTTCGTCAGGCCGTGCTTCGCCCAGCCGGGCGTGCGCTGGTAAGCGCCGCACGCGAGACTGCCGATAGCATTTGCACCGAAGCCGTTGCATCAATCGCCCCCGCAGCGCTTGAGATGGTTTCCGCAGCACTGGTAACGCTTGCACACACTCCAAACTTAGCAATCTCATGAGCAAGGCTATCGCGATGATTTGCTGGGTACGGGGCTACTTGCACAGTCTGGTGGTGCAACCGTGGTGCTGTAGTGACGCCGACCAAACGAGATACCGGAGCGCTCCCAAAAGGCGCGCAACACAAAAACATTTAATTGCCACACATCATGCCCAAGATTAAAGCGAACGGAATTGAAATTGAATACGATTGTTTTGGTAATCACGAGGCGGAAGCTGTTCTGCTGATTTCCGGTCTGGGTACGCAGATGATTCGTTGGAGCGAATCGTTTTGCCAGCTACTGGCCAATCAAGGCTACCGCGTGATCCGCTTTGACAATCGCGACGCTGGCCTTTCAACCCACTTCCATAGCGCGTCGATGCCAAATCTGGCTGCAATTGCCGATGCAATCTCTCGCGGCGAAACGCCCAATATGCCTTATACGCTGTTCGATATGGCGAACGACGCTGTAGAACTTCTCAATTCGTTGATGATCAAACGAGCGCACGTGGTTGGGAGATCAATGGGCGGCATGATTGCACAACTGTTGGCCAGCGAGCATGCTGAACGCGTTTTATCTCTGGTTTCCATGATGTCGAGTACTGGCAATCGTGATCTACCGCAGGCCAGCCCTGCAGTGATGGCGGCGATGACATCGCCCGCGCCACATCCGTTGAAAGATGAACAGGCCTACCTCGCACATTGCGTTGCCTTTTCTCAATTGATTGCCGGGCGAGGCTATCCGTTTGAGGAATCCGCACAACGTGAGCAAGCCTTGGCCGAAGTCAAACGTGCATACAACCCAAGCGGGTTTTGGCGGCACATCGCGGCCATCGCAGCAACCGGTGACTTAAGATCACGGCTAGCCAACATAAGTGCTCCAACGCTTGTGTTGCATGGGTCAGACGATCCACTGGTTCCCCCAGAAGCTGGGAAGGACACGGCGGCCCATATTAAAGGGGCAGAACTAAAGTTGCCCCCTAAGTCCAGACAATTATTCAAAGAGTTTAAGATAGTGCCTGTTTCTGCCACAGCTGCACGGCGCTGCCCCGTTATTCGCACTACATCACTACCGTGCTTTTCTTTTCCTGCATTTTTGAATCAGGCAGTTCAGCACCAAATTTATTCACGATCTTGGCACCACCGCCCACGCCTGAGCTATACACCGTTTCCGGTGTTTGATAACCCAATGATTGATGTTTACGCTCAGCGTTGTAGAACATAAAATAGTTCGCCAAGCCGATCACCAATTCCGGCATACTTTCATGCTTTTTCAAATACAC
>NZ_JASJVS010000111.1:0-4776 GCF_035019605.1 Undibacterium sp. 5I2
AGCGACGCGATGGGAGGGGATGCAAACCCCTTCCAGAGTCTTTTCCATCGTCGCTTGCGACGATCCATTAAATTGTTTTTTTGTTATCCCCTTAGCTTATGACGACTGCAAGCACACTGTGGTTTACCGGCCTTTCCGGTGCCGGCAAATCGACCTTGGCCACGGCCACCGCAAAGGCATTGAGGGCGCGTGGCCATGCCTGTACTGTGCTCGACGGCGACATCATGCGGCAAGGTTTGTGTCAAGGCCTGGGTTTCTCTCCCGCCGATCGACGCGAAAATTTGCGTCGTATTGCCGAAGTCGCGGCATTGATGAACCAAGCCGGCCTGACAGTCTTGGTGGCGACTATCTCACCCTTGCACAGTGATCGCGAGATGGCCAGGCACATCATCGGCGCTGCGCATTGGGTGTCGGTGTATGTCTCGACCGCGCTATCAGTATGCGAGCAACGCGATGCCAAGGGTTTATATCTGCGCGCGCGGCGCGGGGAAATCAGCGACTTCACCGGTGTCAGTGCACCCTATGAAGTACCGAGTCAAGAGCAACTGCAGATCGATACTGCACAACTGACGACCGAGCAAGCGGTACACAATGTGCTGTCTACCCTGCATAGCCACATGAGCAACTCAAGCAAGCAAGAAAAGAATCGACTATGACACCAAGCTACGACCGCCGCGGCGCTTGCCCGCTAGACCCGCGTGACCAAGGGCCGGAATTTGAATTGCTGCTGACGTGCTGCCGTCCCGTGGCGAAACACTGCGATGTGGAACGACAGATTGCGCTGGCAAAACAAGCGCTCGACACCAAGAAAGTAATTGAATTAGCGCGCCGCCACAAAGTGTCGGCCCTCGTGTACTGTAATTTAAAACAACATCAAGCCGCTACCTTCGATGCGGCCTTGATCGATGAATTGGCCAGACGTTACAAAAACAATGCGCAGAAAGCGATGCGCTCGCTGCAAACGCTGCATCAAATGGCGCAACTCAAACCGGCGTTTCCGGTGTTTGTCATGAAGGGGCTCGATGTCGCCTTGCGCGCCTACCATGATCTGGCGGCACGCGATGTCGGCGATATCGATTTGCTGGTCGAACCGGAAAATTTGCGGGCTGCGTATCAGATGTTGGCCACGCACGGCTGGACATCGAATACCAGCTCATTCGAAAAATTTTTTACTTCAAAAATCTTGCGTAATATCAGTTACGACATCGGCTTGTATCGTGCCGGTTTCCCTAAGCTGGAACTGCACTGGCGGCCCACCTACAATCCCTACGAATTTTCGATGGCGCATCTCAACAGTAGCAGCATATCGAGACTAGCCAATACCGGCTTGGCCGGCTTCAATGCCGAAGATTTACTGATCTATTTGTGCGTACACGGAAGCAAGCACGGCTGGGGTCGGTTGAAATGGCTGTACGATTTACCGAATGTGATAGAACAAATCGAATTGGATTGGCCCTTGATTTGGCAGCGTGCCGATCAAGTGGGTGCAAGCTTCGCGCTCCAACAAGCTTTGCTGCTGGCCGAACAATACTGCGGTGTAGCCTTGAGCGCGCCCATGCGCGCCGGCTTTCGTTACCGTATCAGCCCTAAACAATGGCAAGCGATTCGTCAATTCCAGTCCGGCCCGGAAAGTTGGATGGAGTCGCCACCATTTCATTTATTGCTACGTTTGTATGCGAACCGCATCAGCACCGCCATCAAACCGAAAATTTTGCTTTGGTATTGTTTATGGATGTTTAACCCGAACATCAGAGATTTCGAATTAATTCCTTTGCCGCATAAATGGGAACCCGTGTATTTTTTACTCCGGCCCTTCACCTGGAGCATACGTCGGCTGCAAATTTGGAAAGCCAGACGCAGTGCAGTCGGCTAAGCGCCGAACCTGAGCTTGTATTTATTTGTTTTAATGATATTTAAAAATCAAGCTGGAAAATATTAAATAAATAATTATTTATTTGCTATTCCAGTCCGATCGCGTAGGCAATTTCAGATTTTGACGTTAAAATGGGCGCGAACTTAAGCTCAAAGGGGTTTTTGCTCACTAAATCGGCGCGCTGTCAACGTTCTCGTCTGGCACTGCGTTGTAAGCGCCGACAGTAGCACCCCATATCCTGAATAAGAAAATTGACATGATTCCTTTTAAGCTGCACGCCTGTTCCTCGTTGATCATGGCTGCCTGCACCATTGCTTGCGGCACAGCTCAAGCTGAGACCGACCTGACGGCACGCCCGGTCGAAGTCCGCTTCGGCTTTGAGCGCTTGCAATTGCCCGGCAGTGAAACCATGGGCTTAGTAGGCGGCAGCTACCTCGTGCAGATTGCGCCGGAAACCGTGCCAGGCTTGCTGTTTGGCCCGGCCGCTTACGGTGCCATCACTGGTCAGCGCGGCGGTTTTTTTACCGGCGGCGCTGAACTGGCTTGGAAAAAACCCTTGTTCGCGCGACTTTCGCTCGAGACCGGTTTGTATGTCGGCGGCGGCGGTGGCGGGGCCGCGGCAGTCGGTGGCGGCTTGATGCTGCGCCCACATATAGACTTGATGTGGAAATTCAAACAAGTCAGCGCCGGCATCTCCGCTTCGGAAGTGCGCTTTCCTAATGGTTCTATCAGCAGTAAGCAACTTGGCTTGGTCGTCGCCATTGACGATAGTTTTCTTTTCAGCAGCCCGTCCGGCATAGGCCAAGAGCTGACCATCGGCCAACGCGGCGGCATCGGTTTCGACCGCATCAGCTTGGTCGGCGGCGGCTATCAACCGAACAGCGGCGTGCATAATTTGGCTGGCGCTGCTTACAGCGGCAAGCTGGGCTATGCCGGCTTTCGTGCCGACCAATTTTTCAGCGACAATTTCTACTGGGGTTTGGAAAGCGGCGCGGCCGTGCGTGGCAGTGCCGATGGCTATGCCGAAGTGCTCGGTTTGATCGGTGCCGAATATCCGCTCGGTGCCAACAGCCGCATCGGTGCTCGCGTGGCTTTGGGTATGGGTGGCGGCGGTAAAGTACCGGTCGGTGGTGGCGCCTTGGCGAAAGCCGGTGTGTATGCCAAAACCTACCTCAGTCGCGACCTGTATGTGGCTCTGGAAGGTGGCTTGGTCGATGCCCCGAACGGCAGTTTCAAAGCCAAATACTTGAATCTGCAACTTGGCCTCGATCTCGACAGCCGCTTGGCCGCGCAACGTAACATACGCGGCATGGATTGGGAAGCCACCGGCCAGCATTACCTCAAGGCCGCACGCTACAGCGGTGAACGCGCCAATCTCGACACCTTGGGCTTAAAAATCAACCGCAACATTACAGAGCACACGTATTTCAGCGCCCAAGCTCACAGCGCCTTTTCCGGTCATGCCGGCGGCTATTCAGTCGGCTTGGTCGGCCTTGGTGCCCGCACTGCCTTTGGTGGTGGTTACGGCGGCGGTGCCGAAGTACTGGCCGGTGCCGGTGGTGGTGGCGGTGTCGCCAGCAATGGTGGCGCGCTGGCGCAGGCGCTGGCGTATGCCAGTTACGATATCGGCCGCAGCGCGCGCATCAAACTCGGTTTGGGCCGAGTGCATTCATTCAAAGGTGCCTTAGACTCGAACCTGATCGACCTTTCGCTCAGCTTCCCGCTTGGCGTCCCAGGTAAATAAATCGCGCACCACGTACTACCGCAGCCTTTCATAATGTGATGGCGGCGGGTTTTTAAGTATCAGTTTAAAAGTGAAATCATGAGCAAACATAAAACGGACAGCGCCGCCAAACACCAACACAACGGCATGCCGCGCCATATCGCCATCATCATGGACGGTAACGGCCGCTGGGCCACCAAGCGCTTTTTACCGCGCTTTGCCGGCCACGCCAAGGGCGTGAAAACAGTGAACAAAGTGGTCGAAGCCTGCGTTAATCGCGGCATCGAATACCTGACCCTGTTTGCTTTCAGTTCAGAAAACTGGCGCCGTCCACCCGATGAAGTGTCTTTGCTCATGCAATTGTTTCGCAAAGTCTTGATGGGTGAAATCCGTAAAATGGGCGAGAACAATATTCGTCTCAAAGTAGTTGGCGACCTGAGTAAATTCGACGCCGACCTGCAGCAACTGGTGCGCACCGCCGAAAGCGAAACCGCGGCCAACAGCGGCCTGACCCTGACCATCTGCGCCAATTACGGCGGCCGCTGGGATATCGTCAACGCCTGCAACAAACTCATCGCTGCCGGTGCCAACCAGGCCGCCATCACCGAAGAACAAATCAGCGCCAACCTGGCCATGGCCTATGCGCCGGAACCCGACATGCTGATCCGCACCGGCGGTGAAGCACGTGTATCGAACTTCTTGCTTTGGCAATTAGCGTACGCAGAATTTTATTTTACCGACACCTTCTGGCCCGACTTCGGCGTCGCCGCGCTCGATCAAGCCATCGCCTCGTTCCAGCAACGCGAACGCCGCTTTGGTCAGACCAGTGAACAAGTGCAGGTTAAGTAATTTAAAAAATACCAAGCGCTCAAGGTGGCTACGTCGCCATCCCGGGCGCTTCTTTGTTTTCCCCGGCCGCTTAATTCGTCATTGCCGCGCAGGCGGCAACCCAGAGGCGCGTAAGCGCCTTTCATATCCGTACGCTTGATGCCCAGCGAGATGTCCTCATTTTTCAGCGGAATCAATGCGCCCGTGATTGACGTACCCACCCTGAAGGCACTATCGTGCCACTGGATTGCCGCCTGCGCGGCAATGACGGTGGGCCCCATCTGTCAGACTACTTGTCGTGTAACTTTTTAAATTGAACCGATCTCATTGAAGTCTGTTTGTTTGTGTTTTT
>NZ_JASJVS010000112.1:0-4395 GCF_035019605.1 Undibacterium sp. 5I2
TGAGCGACGAAGGAGCGACGCGATGGGAGGGGATGCAAACCCCTTCCAGAGTCTTTTCCATCGTCGCTTGCGACGATTCATTTAGTTGTTAAGCGCATCGCCATTCCCACATGCTCCGCGCAGTCAATCTAAATGTATCCTGGGCCCATCGTAGTGCGGGGCTTGGCTGAACGACTTGATCTGATTGACTATCGTGCTTGGCAACTGATTGTCAGCTAAATTGACGAATGCCGGTGCCGGCAGTTCCAGTAAATTACTTGTCACGCTGCGCAGTAGATTGTGATCGGCCAACAAGCGCCGCAAGTTGGCGGGCAGTTTCTCGGGTAGTGTATCGATACGGTTGCGCTCTATGCTCAATATAGCCAATTCGCTTGGTAAATCGGGCGGAAACTCGCTGAGCAAGTTACCACTGACATATAACTCGCGTAAATATGGCGCGAAATATTGTGGCCATGCGCCGATACGGTTGCGGTCCAAACTGAGGATGCGTAAATTGTGCAGCGGCAGTTCGGGAAAGACGCTGATGCGATTATCGGCCGCAAACAGTGCCGTGGTGCTTGCTGGAAAATTGAAACCGAGGGAGCTCAGCAGGTTGCTTTCAATGTACAAGTGCGTTAAGCTTGGTGGCAGGTTTTCTGGCATAGCATCCAAATAATTATCATTGAGTCGCAGTATCGTCGTGTGGATGGGGAAATATGCTGGCAGCGAGCGTAAGCCTAGTCCACTCAAATCGAGTAAGTCGGCGCGCCTTGTTTGGCTATCGATCAGACGGTGGTAGGCCTGCTCTATCTGTTCCGGCTTTCTCTGTTGAGACTCTGTCGGTTCAGACTCGATCTGTTCTGTTCCCATTTGTTCTGATCCTCTTTGTCTTGACTCTATCGCTTGGTCACGGCCGGCGTCTGCCGTGTTCAGCCAGTCTAGCCATAGTGATCGCAAAGCGGTATCCGAAGTCGGATCATTGTCATTTTCTGTTTTCGCTGCTGCTTTACTCATCGCTGAAATGCTGGATATTGTTGCTAACATCGTTGTCTCCGATTTGTTCAAGTGAGTGCGCAGTATCGAGGACTGGCTGAGTTTAACATTCATATTGTGTCCATTCTGTGGCATTGCCAGGTGTTGCCGGTCATTCATTAAGATGGCCGCTGGAAGGGCTATTTTTGAATGCTTTCGTGTTTAATTTAGGTAAAAATAGCCGCGCGCAGTGATCGGCAGCGCACACTTCATTCCAGTGGTTTGCCCGCCGCCGATGAGGGGATGGCTGTTGAGTAGCGTGACTGCGCCAAAGAGGGTAGTGAAAATGTATATTTTTTGAAGGTAAAACATGTTTAAACTCGGAGGAACGCTTGGGTTCCCAAAAGAAAAACTGGCGCTGCCAGATCATCATCCGACTGCATCGTCTGGTGATGCAGCTGTTTTTGGCAGCAGCGCGCTACAACAGGCAAATAATGTCCCGTACACCGTGTCTGCGGTGCCCTCTCCTAAGCCGGGTAAGCGCGCGCCGGTTTCGAAGCTAAAAGATGAATTGCTAGCGGTTAATAAAACTGAATTGCTTCCTCAGGCGCGGGAGAAATTTCTTGCGCCGCGTACCAAAACCCAAGTTTCTCCCGCTAGCAGTAAGCTGCACCCATCCGTAGCTGGCCCCATGCGGTTGACGGTGCAAACGGCGCAGCAACGCGACCTATCGTTTGCCAAATATCTTGATTCATATCTAAGTCCCCCGGTCGCTCGTTCGGTGGCGGCACGGGCGACCCTGGTTAGTCTGCTCAATAGCATTAATATCGATCCACAAAACCGTGCTGAGTTGGACGAGGCGCAATTTCGCGTGCTGTTATTCTGCGATCAGACCGCTGCATTGGAGGTCACCACTTTTACGAGTAAGCAAATGCGCTCGCTCAATGATGCAATACGCCACAATTATGTAAAGAATATCCTCAAAGAGGGGGCAGCCTTGGAGGCTTACGCTGAGGCATTTCTCTTGTATGGGAAGTTGTCGCATCCTAGTCAAGATATTTATCGCCAGATTGCCAAAGCTTATGCCGCCCATTTGATTGATCACTTGGACCAGGTTTTGCCGAATAGTGCCAGTGATATGGCGAGTGCGCGTGCGCGCCTCGATAGCCTCAGAAAGGCCAATGATGTGCTGCGCGACGCCGATATCGGGAAAAAACACGGTGAGCTCAGCGATAAAATTCACCGCCATTATGCCGGGCAATGTATGTATTCCGAGGAGATGCCAAAGTTGGATCGCTTGCGCGAGGCTTATTCAGCTCAGCAGCAGATCGTGGCTTGTAGCCCGCGTGCGGAAGAGGAGTTGTTTCAAATCAAGTTGCACTATGCGCATGAATTGTTGAAATGCCGGGTGGAGAGCGCGGAGGGTACGCAGCAAGCTCAGATCTGGCGCGAGGATTTGAGTCGCTTGAAACGGGAAATTCAGGCTGAACGGCCAGACTTGCTTTTGCTAAATCCTGAGTTGGCGTGAAATTTCATGGTAATTTGCCGTGCGCGCCGCTGCTGGCTTGCTTGATCAAAAATCTGACTAGGGTTTGAAACCCCGGCCTTCAGAGGCTGTCGCAAAACGTATTGATGCACAGTCCCATTGAATCTGATGAAGCTGTTGAAGACGCAAGCAAAAAAATTGTGGCATGCGAATGGAAAACACTTTTGCGGCCACTCTGAGAGCATATAAAGCTGAATAGAAGCATAAAAACAGCGCCCTCAACAGGGCAACTGCTCTGGATAAATTGTGGGCCATCACATGCAAGGCCAATTCACGTTTCACCGCTTTGAGTCCACGACGGCGGAAGCGCTCCACGCCCTGCTGGCCGCGCAGGCTGCTAAATACCGGTTCGACGATCGCTTTGCGCTGACTAAAAATGCGGCGCGCCTGTCGATGTCGCATCACCAGACGAAGTGCTTCACGTTGTTCATCTTCGCGATAACGTTTGATGCATCTTCCCTTTATCGCCTTGGTACAGTTCGCACGAAGTTTGCAGTCGTTGCAGTTCGATGCCGCATACACGTCATGTGACCGTGTGCTTGGTGTTTCTCCACATTTAGAAATAAGGATCAAGGTCTGTCCGGCAGGGCATCGGTAGGTATCCGAATGCAGGTCGTAGTCGAATGCGCTCTTGTGATACAAGCCTCCTTCTTTGCTCTTGGCTGGCCACTGTCCATCCGGACACAACAAGCTGATATCGCGTTCGAGTGTCGCATTAATCACGTCATCATCGAAGTAACCGGCGTCGAGCAGTAGTTCTTTGGCATGTTCGCTAGTCACGCGTGCGCTTTGATCTAGCATCGGTGCGATCACCTTGGTTTCACTCGACGGATCAAGCGCAAAAGCAGTAACGATCCTATCTTCGTTGGCCAGCACAGATGGTTTGTAGGATGCTGCAAAGCCTCGTCCGCGCTTTAGTCGCTGCACCATGGCTTCGGGCTCACCGCCGCTGATGCGTAAGGTCTCGCTACTTTTTCCACTGGCACGGCGAGCGGCTTGGCGCTGCTCGAAGAGTTCCTGACAGTGTGCGCTGCGCTCTTGTTCCTGTTGCGCCGCCAGATCTTGCGGCATGCTTTCGAGTGCTTGGCGCGCTGCTATTGCACGCGCTTTTACAGCCTCTTCCTTGAGCAGGTTGTAGTGCGAGCAGGCTGCTTCTATAACTGTACCGTCACCGGCCAGTCGTGTGCTGTCAGAGCCTGTCGCTTTCAAAATTGATCTGGTTAGTGATTCAAAAAACTCCTCGGTCAGTGATGCTTCGTGCAGGACGATGAAGCGCCCGATATTGGCATGATCCGGCGCGATACCGCCGGTCACCCACATACATCCGAGATCAAGCCGCGCCATGCGTTCCAACTCTCGCAGCGAATGCACACCTTGCATTACGCCGTACAGGATCAGGCCGAGCATTAACTGTGGAGCGTAAGGGGCACGGCCCGTAGCAGCATAGCGCTGCTCGAACGGCAACCAGTTTTGTTCTTCAAGCAGACGGGCTACCGAAAATGCTGCATGGTGACCAGCATGCTTGAGATGATCCTCCAGTCGCACTGGTCCCAGAAAAATGGCACGCGCATCACCAGTCACGAAACGCCGGCCACTACTGAGTGCCGTTCGTAGTCGCGGCGTCTCTGTACTACTGGGTACACCGCCAAACAAGTTGTATTGGGCATCGTCGGGCGATGGTAATTTGCGTGTGCTGCTCATCATCATTTTCCAGCGTTCATCTTAGTCGTGATTTTACAGATTGAGAGGCTTTTTCACACCTGAGACATCGCATACATCGTCAGTCCCGCATGCTTTTGGCCGGAACCCAGTATCGTTTTCAGCACTGAAAACAGCATGATTTCTGGCATTTTTTTTAAGCACGAACGCCGCCAGGTTCCCGCGCAAAAGCGCGCTGA
>NZ_JASJVS010000113.1:0-4199 GCF_035019605.1 Undibacterium sp. 5I2
AAAACACAAACAAACAGACTTCAATGAGATCGGTTCAATTTAAAAAGTTACACGACAAGTAGTCTGACAGATGGGGGTACCGGCAGATCGAGTTCGCGGATGCAGCGTAGCTTTTCCTCATCAATGCCATGGGTAACAGTGACTTCGATTAATAAAGTCAGCGGCCAGGCTTGACTGTAGTTATCCTCAACATCCTCTTCAAACTCTCCGTCGACCATCGTCATGGTGCTGCCGTGGGAGTAGATCTGACGTCCACCAAGGGTGCCGATCACGTCGGGCACGATAGTGCCCAAGCGCCGCTCCAGTCGTATCTCATCCAACTTTAAGTCGCGGGAGGGTGTCATCCAGGACTTGCGAATTGTGTTCTCTTCCCAATCACTCCCGAACTCTTCAGGAGGGGCGCGATTGACCTCGATTTCCAAGCCGGGCGTCGTAATTGACGAAGTTTGCTCAAGAATGGCTTTGACTTCGCGATGGAGCAGAGTCTCGCGCCGCCAGCGTTGCATCGTCGTAGCGTCTACGTCGACTGGCAGATGCGCGCGGAATTCCGCTTCATCGGAGTCCTGCCAACCATCTAGGGCATCCCGCGAGGCCTGCGCGGCGGCTGCATCGCCCTTTACGGTCAGTGCTTGATCGTTCCAGTGGGCACACCACCGGATGTCTGGAAGGATTCGCAGTCGGGCGCGAATCTCCTCCGGTTCAAGCATCGCGATGGTCGGGTCAGAAAGCGACAGTGTGACAATGGCTCGTCCGAGGCCATCGCTTCCCGGCTCGTGTAGGCCAGTCAGGTCGACCAACAGCTCCCGACCATCGTCGAGCGTCAGCAATGCCGTCGCGTAGTCGCGCAATGCCGCGCCGACAACCGTGATGCGCTCGGCTGGTACCTCAACCCAGACTTCATAGCCCTTGCCGCTGAAGCCGGTGGCCGTGCGCGACATTCTCCGGCGTGGAAGCTCGATGATGCCCATCTCTAGCAAGTGTCGCGTGGCGGCAAGGCGTGCCGCGACTAAGGAGCAGTCATCTTTCTGTGCGCCAGCAGGATGTCGAAAATGTGCTGTGGGCCGTGTTCGCAAGGGCTGGCCCGCCATTACTGGAGTTAGCGCGAGGTTGCAAGCCGGGCAGGTGCATTTACATTGGCTTTGGACAACCTCGGGATCGTGAATATATCGCGGTTCGCCAGTCTGTGCATCGTGCGCCCACTTCAGCGGCACCGCTACGGCGTCGACCGACTCGTTTCGTCGAGTCGGTTGGCTGGAATTGATTTGCCAAGTGGACATGGGGCAGCCGGGGTAGGGTAATTGGATTGGAAAAAGGTGCCACGTAATAAGTTGTTAGGCATTACCGGAGCTGAAAAAGAGGGTTTCTGCTTTGCTGGCTAAGTGATCCATTGTCTATTGTGGCAATACATTTCCTCCAAATAAAGAAAAAATAGCTACTTTTTATCCGATCAGTGCTGTCCGGCACCTGTATCAATTGGTCAGAATTATGCAGCTAGAGTCACGATCGCTTGACTTGGAAAGGCGTCCTTGGATTCTGAATTCCAGACAGCTCACCCGATCAACTCGCGCCGGCTCTTTGCTAGCGGTTGCAATAGAAAGTCAACATCCCATCCTTTGGCCGTAGCGTTAGCCACTATACGACACATCAGTTCAAGATTGTTGTTCACCTTGGCCCGCAGCTCAACGTTTTCACGTTCGAGAACTTCTATTTTCTCTTCAAGTGACTTGCGCCTGATCGCTATTTCAGTACCAACTGAATTCAATGTGCGCTGCCGCGCAATTGCCGCGTGTATTTTTTCCTTACGCTGAGTCGTGTGTAATGTCGAACGGCTTCGAAGCCCCAGTCGTGCGGTAAGTACAGCGATAGATATTGGGGAGACCGCAACGCCATCGCTCAACATTAATGCCAACTCTCGATCCAACGCCTCATCAAGCAGATTTCCACGTGCGCGTTTATTTGTTTTCGATGTCATCAATACTTACCTATACGGAGCTTGTGCGCATCATTATCTTAGATTGCGTGCATCCGGGTGATTTTGGAAAGACCTTTATTTTCTTTTCTGTTGGGGTAATACCAATAGCAAGCGCTTTTTCAATGCCGGCAATCTTCCTTCGTTGCTCGTCAATCCACTTGTCGGAACCCGCGTCGCCATCGCATTCTTGAATCATTTTGTTCAAAATCTCGACATTGAGTTTTAATAGGTTTTTCAGATTAACTTGCTCTCGAGAGTCATCTGTTCTATGAAGGTGTCCGCAATTATCAAAACACTGAATGTGCTTTTGACAGGGTTCGCGTGAAAAATCGTTGGTGCAAATTCCCCAAAGTGTAACGTGGACTCCACCAGCATGAGTTTCAAGGAACTCTTGAGCTGTCACCGGATCATTCTGCTTCAATGATTTATATGTGTCAGTCAGCGCTCCTTGAATCTTTCCGTCCTCAATGCCAGACCGGAGGTAATTCACTTTTTCTTGATATGACGTGAATTCAACGAAAGAGCGGTGGGAGGCCAATTCCGTTGACAACGCGACGTGCTGGTAAAAAGCGTTTTGGGTAACGTCTTTCCTGCCCATCGCCAAAGCTTGCTGAATTTCTGTCATGCCGCCAAGTTTATACAGTGTATTTCGCCAATGGCGCGATTGATGCGTCCTCAAAGCAATTCGGCTGCCGTCGGCCTCAGTTAGATTACTTCGCTCAAATATAGACTGCACCACGGTATTGCCAAGGGCAGCGGAAATATCAGCGTAGGCCACAGCGGCCGGCAGCAAATAATTTACTGAATTGGTGCGCTCTTTAAATCTGAAATATCCCGAGAAGCCAATGCTCAACGTCTCATGCATCCTTAGAATCGGTACGCCGTTTTTTGATCGAAGCACGACTGGATCAGGGCGCCTTTCATAAAACTGAGCTTCCACTTCACCGGCAAGATATTCTGGATTTCCCCTTGTATTCGCTTTTGCCTTGATTCCAAAACGCCGCATCATTCCGTCTAAATGATACGACTCTGAAGTGTCTACAAAGCGATTGATGAATGATCGTGAAACATATTTTAGGGATTCAACATTCCATAGTCTCCCGGGATTATCATGCTGCCACTGTGCAACGTCCCGCGCTCGTTTTGTAAGGACTTTAAGGCGATCAATTGCCCGCTTTGCGAGCGGGACATCGGTATCAGCCAGCCAATGCGTGTGATATTCAAATCCTTTTTCTGGAAAATACCGGATGCCAAATTGGTAAATCGCTTTCCCGCTTGTTTCGTCAGTAACCACCTGTCCATCGGCACCAAGTAGGGGCTGAGAGACCCAGCAGTCCAGAGGAATTACAAGTGTTTCGTTGATTCGAGAACCAATCGCAATGTGAAGATCAATTGTCCGTAGAAGAATTTCTTCGCGATCGTTGATTGGATTATTTGTGCAGTAGGCAAACGCCTCCATTGCTTCTTTGCTTGGCAGTTTGGTCGAGAGTTCTTCGCGCTCCTTCTTTGGATCGTGCCGGAGACGTGGAGAAGGAGCCTTGATCGGATTGACGAAATCAATCGGAACCCCAGCTAGCTTATATTTATCAACCAAATTTGCAATCACAGCCATGACATTTGACGCGTCATACAGATTTTTATATTCTCTATTTTTCAGTTCCTGAATTACGCCATAAAAATGCTCACCACGTAGCTCCTCTGGATGAAAAAGACCTTGATCAACGAGCTGGCAAAAAAGGCGTCGCAAGGCAATTGAATAAGCTACGATCGCCGAATGGCTCGGGCGTTTTGCTTGAAAAATAGCAACTATGATTGCTTTTGCAAAGTCTATATATGGTGAGGGCAGTGCTTCCTTTGTATTTAGCTTCGTGAATGGAAGCAGTTGCGATTTTCCTGACATGCGAGTATTCAGCCAACCGCTTGTATCCCAGGTCGCTCCACTCCACTCAGGAGTCTCGCTGAGCAAGGAAAATATGGCGCGCTGTTCAGCAATGAACTGTTCAAACATCAATCTTTCCTCCTTTTTTGCTGGCACACAGTTTTTCTACGCGCACTGCAAATTCAATTGTCTGCTCCAGTTGCAGGACAACTTTGTTTTCCGAGAGATTGTGTGATTGATTCAACATGACCTGGATCTCAGTTCTCAAGGCTTGTAGTGGTCAAGTTATTTCGGACACATCAATAGGTTTTTTTGCTGCCATTTCTTTTTCGTAAATCATGGGCGGCA
>NZ_JASJVS010000114.1:0-4161 GCF_035019605.1 Undibacterium sp. 5I2
GCCGCGCAGCTGTGGCAGAAACAGGCACTATCTTAAACTCTTTGAATAATTGTCTGGACTTAGGGGGCCACTTTAGACCTGAGCCTTGTTTAATTCTCTCGCGTAAATCATCTGTAATCGTCGACAAATAGAAATAAGCAAATTCATGATTCAGGCTTAAGCACTCAAATCCTACGACACCGTCATTTGCATTTGCGTTGATTGTAAGAATTTTTGGCACACCCAACGTAGCACCACTATTCGAAATTAATAGTGTTCCCGCTGAAAATACTCTGCATTGTTCACTTCCCAACTTGGTTAGAAATGACTCTGTAGAAGTCAAATACACTTCATCATCTTTGGTAATCTCAGCAACCGTAACCCACGGAGAATAGTCTCCATTAAAAAGTAACGGATCTCCTGCTGGGCGCGGCGCGCCACCTCGAACGACCATGGAAATATATCCAAATTTACTGACCACCCAATGCGCCGGTACTTCACCTAACCACTCCACACCTGAGTCGCGCATGGGGGCGTTGGGGTTGAGGCCTTTGGTGACGGCATGACTAATCACTGCCTGCCGCTTTTCTTTGAGCAGCTTGATCAGCCCTTGCTGCTTCGCTATCAGGGTATCGATCTTGGCGGTTTCGTGGTCGAGGAAGTTGGCGATTTTTTCTTGTTCGTCTATGGTTGGCATTACGACACGCAATGCTTTTATTTGCTCCCCCGTGATCAAGGGTTGAGCACTTCTGCTGGCATATTCGTTAATCCGTGCTGCAACAAGTAGATGAAGAAAATAGCTATCCTGAAAATTACGCCACGTAGAAAGTTTCAACGCATTATCGGTGATCCAACATGTCTCATCCAAAAAATGTACATTTCCACACAAGGCACCGACTCGCCCGATTGCAAATGATTTGCTTACTGTATTGATTAATGATGTATAGCCAAGTGTTCCATTGCCACCGATCACTCGATATTTATTAACATCATCCTCAGCCTTATCAAAATCAGTATTTGAAAGTCCATCGCCGCTAGCAATATCGATGAACCATCTTAATGAACAAGTTTTCCAATGCTGCGGAACCAAGCCCAACCACTCAACCCCAGAATCCTTATATTCCGCATAAGCCTTATACCGACTCATAGCCCCTCCTCCTGCGCAATATTCAACAGATAGAACTCATGCAATTTGGCTTGCAACATTTTTTTATCGGGCAACTGGGTTTGGTATTCGGCGATCATGGCCGGTGACAGGCTGCGGCTGAGCGCGTACTCGACCACTTCATCATCTTTGCTGGCGCACAGCAGCACGCCGATGGCGGGGTTTTCGTGGGCTTTGCGGTGGTCGCGGTCTAGGGCTTCGAGGTAGAAATTGAGCTGCCCTAAATGTGCGGGGCTAAAGCGATCTACTTTGAGTTCTATCGCCACCAAAGCATTGAGGCCGCGATGAAAAAACAGCAGATCGATGGCGAAATCTTGTTTGCCCACTTGCACGGGATATTCACTGCCGACAAAACAAAAGTCGCGCCCCAGCTCGATCAAAAATTGTTTGAGCTTGCCGATTAAGCCTTGCTGTAAATTGGCCTCGCTGTGATCTTGTGGCAGGTTTAAGAAATCGACGATGTAGCTGTCCTTGAAGACATGCATGGCTTCCGGTTGCGTTTCTCTCAACACTGTTGAGAGTTTTACTGGATTTAAGATCATGCGCTCAAATAAAGCGGCATTAAATTGCCGTTCCAATTCGCGCTTGCTCCATCTTTCCTGAGTTGCCATGCGCAAGTAAAACTCACGCTCTTCCGGACGCTTACTTCGGCCAAGAATGATCAGGTTATGGGTCCACGGCAATTGTCGCACCAGTGGCGCGACAATTTGATCATTTTGATAAGTTTCATAAAACTGACGCATACGGAACAAATTGGAGCTAGTAAATCCTCTTAAATTCGGCTGTGTCACCGCTAGATGTTGAGCCAATTGCCGAATGACGCCATCGCCCCATTCTGCGACTTTAAGCTTATCGCTCATATAAGCGCCGACTTGCCAGTACAACTCAATTAGGGTGGTATTGACGACTTGGTAGGCATGCTGACGTGCTGCCGCGATCAGGTGGACGACTTCAGAAAAATCGGGTTGATCTGTTTTTATCACGGTCGTTTTACTCATGAATGCACCTCTTGCAGCAGCTTCATGATCTCTGCACTGACGGCATCGAGATCAGCATCAATCTCGGCCAGATCGCGCGGTGGCTGGTATTGGTAGAAATGGCGGTTGAACGGGATCTCGTAACCGACGATGCCGATTTGCTGGTCTTTTTCATCCTTCTTGCTGGCGTCTATCCAGGCGTCTGGCACATGCGGTTGCACTTCTTTTTTGAAGTAAGCTTCGTTGATGGCGTTGACGGTTTTGCTTGGGTCTAGCGCGACGTTTTCTGCATCGCGCAGATCGCCATCGGCTTTGTATTCGACGACTTTGCCGGCGTAGTCGCCTTCACCGGCAAACAAGCCATAGATGGCGTCGGCCTTGGTTTTGTGGATTTTTTTGATGACTTTTTGCGCTTCTGGGTTCTTCCAACTGACTGCCGCTTCTATGGCTTTTTTGTCTTTGGCGTCTAGGCTAATACCTTGTTTTTTAGCCGCTAGTGCCAGCGCATCATCAAAGGCGTTCATATCGTCAAACTGGGCGCTGCCTATGGCTGCTTGCAATTGGCGGGCTTTGCGCAGGATGGCGAGCTGGTTACGCCAGGTGTCGCGGTCTAGCAGGTCTTTGACGTGTTTTTCTTTAAGATCTGCAAAGTGCAGTTTGATGTAACGGCGTATCGCGTCTTGATGACTGCTGAGGTCGCCATAGTGGGCGCAGGCTTCTGCGTCTGTCCATATTGCGCCATCAGCAGTTGTGGCAAGGCCGGCGTATTCGGCGTAGGCCCATTGCATCACGGCATTTAAAGCACCGGATTCAAAACGCAGGCTGGCAATGCGCTCGTCGCTAAATTGGTAAGACATGCGCAGCGGGCGTTCTATGGTGATACGGCGGTAGCCAAATTCGTGGGTTTTAAAAATCTTGGCGGCGAAGGTTTTGGCCGCTTCGGTCTTGGGGTTGGCTGACTGGCGGCCGCGATTGCTCTTTTGCTCGGCAGGTTTATCCAGTTCACGTGCATCGACCCCTTCAAAATTACCGAAGCATTGGGTGATGATGGCGATGTCGTTCTCATCCATGACATTGCGCTTACTACCCAAAGATTTACGCATCTTGCCGCACAGGTTGACGCCATTAATCAGTTGCACCAGTCCTTTGCGTGCCTTGGCTTTTTTATTCGACAGCACCCAGACATAGGTGGAGATGCCGGTGTTGTAGAACATATCGGTAGGCAGCGCGACGATGGCCTCTAACAAATCGGCTTCCAGAATATAGCGGCGGATTTCTGATTCACCCGAACCGGCACCGCCAGTGAACAAGGGCGAGCCATTGAGAATAATGCCGATACGCGCCCCGCCGTCTTTGGCGTCACGCAGTTTGCTGATCAGGTGCAACAGGAACAGTAAGCTGCCATCTGACACTCTTGGCAAGCCCGCGCCAAAGCGACCATCAAAACCTTTGTGGCTATGTTCATCATTGATCTCTTGCTCGATTTTTTTCCAATCGACGCCAAACGGCGGATTCGACAGCATGTAATCAAACTTGTCGGCATAGAGCTGGTCATTCGAGAGCGTATTGCCGAGCTTGATATTGCCCACCTCTTGGCCCTTGATCAGCATATCGGCTTTACAAATCGCATAGCTTTCCGGATTGAGCTCTTGGCCGTAGGCGCGCATGACAGCTTCGGGGTTGAGTTCATGCACGTATTCCATACCGGACGACAAGAAGCCGCCGGTACCGGCGGTAGGATCGTAGATGGTGCGGATAATGCCGGGCTTGGTCAGCGCATCATCGTCTTCCATAAACACCAGCGAAGTGGTCAGGCGCACGATATCGCGTGGGGTGAAGTGTTCACCGGCGGTGTCGTTCGAACTTTCAGCAAAGCGACGTATCAGTTCTTCAAACACCAAGCCCATATCGTGATTCGATACGGCCTTAGTGCTGAGATCAATGGTGCGTACTTTTTGTACCACTATAGTGGATCCACATATCCGGACAACAGTTTAAACTAGTGTCTGTCGAAAAGAGACGAGGCAGACCATGAGTGAA
>NZ_JASJVS010000115.1:0-4159 GCF_035019605.1 Undibacterium sp. 5I2
GATCTATATCTGAGTCCTTTCGAGCAACGCCATTTATCTGTGATCCAAAAAAATAAATGAACGAGAAATCTGAATACCGATTTGAAATTACGTTGACAATAAACTCAGTTAATAAATTTTTATAATTCATATTATTTCTCTGGAAGATTTTTAATCCCCCTATTTTTTGAAAAATAGGTATTGTTCCAATGGTCGAAATGGAGATGCTTAACACCAAGCAGATCCAGTTCTGAAATTAATTCTGGAGAATAAATTTCAGCAATTACCTGAGAATTTACATAGTAAATACCACCTTCACTTAGTGTAAATTTATAAGCGATACTCAAGGTGTTTTCAGCAGACTCCCACAACCTATTTATGTGTGCGAGGAATAGATGGCTATTTTGTATGTTTTGATATGTAGAGGGATAGTGAGCTCTTGCAGCTTTGAAGTAACACAAGATATACAGCATAAAATCGCTCATTCCGCTTATATTTCCGCTATATGAGTCTAGTCCACTAGTTTTGAATTTTTGATAAACGCTAGTAGAAGTTAAGTTCGTCTCTAGGTTTGCTGCAATTGTATAGGCATTGAATTCATCAACTCCCGTTGATATATCGTTACCCGTGAATTTTTTGCTTTTAATAATGTAAGTATTAAAGTTTGAATTTGACGGTAAAAGTACTTTAAATTTGTCTGGTATCACTTCCTCGACGATGGAAAAGTTAGCACTGTCACCTGGATGCCGCTCGGTTATCCTCCCATAACCGTTAAATAAGTAGGTAGAATTCCCGCTATTGCACTTCCTCATTAAGGTGTGCATGTCATGTACCGTTTCATGTATCGCAGTAGTTAACGTGATCAGAGAAATTCCTTTGTTAATACGAATCCACCACATCACACTGTGCGGCATAAGTCGGAATAACTGATAAGCGTCTCTGTTGTTCGAATCTAAAAGTAACTGATTCACCACAGCAGTATCTGACTCTTTTAAATTAATACTTTTATCCCATTGTGGCTCACCAAACGCGTATGACTGATCGGATTTGTTGTCTCCAGAATCAACACCTTGATTTTCAATCAAAGCCCAGCAATTCAAGGAATTATAAAAAGGCCGCTCACCCGCTTCAGCAATAGAAATATTTTCAATTTCAGTCTTTTTAAGCATTATTTTAAATTGATCCATATTTTTCACTAATCCGGTATCCGAGCTATTGGAGTTTTTTTCCTTACCGTTTATTTGCGCACCACAAGGAAATGCACTAAAAAAAAACATAAGTATTAATGGTATTTTAAGCATTTGTTAAATAGATTTTGGAGGTATTGTCAAATAAGGTTTGCTGAAGATAATTGAACTCAGTAATGTGAAGTAATAAAAAAGGGCATAGAGGTCAATTTCCTTATTTTAATTTATACAAAATAATCCTAACCAAGTCATGACTTTTTGCTTTATGGTGGCATTCATTATTTTCTTTAACAAATGCCACTACTTTCTATTTCACAAATCGCAGAAATATAAATCTAATTTCGTACCTCGTCTTGCTGAGACATTGATCATTTTTGCATAGTTACTGTTGTGCAAATCTGCGCAGAAACAACCGGCGTTGGAGTGCCAGCGCATGTGATCACAGATATTGTGTTGTCATTATTTGTACAAGTTTGAATCGACTGTCCTACGGCACCTACAGTTATACAAACACTGGTTACAACAGTTGTTCCACTCGATTCCGAATTCTGTCCCGAGTTCGACCCCGAAACTGATACAGATTGAATTGGCTCTTCGCCATAGTAGGCATTGTTAATATCCAATCCATATTGAGCAGCTAGGCCAATATCCCCACCACCAACCGCAAACAATTCGTCATTTGTAATTAAACGCATTTTGTGTTTCCCTATACATGGTTAAGTTGAACTATGCCTCATGACATAGTTTTGCTGCTCCGTTCTTGGTCTCGACTACCTTGAACGGTTTTTCGGACTGGGTCTGGAAGAAAATATCCTTTCAGATCCAGTATTCGAATCTTGTTGGGTTACAAATTTCTATAGTTGTAGTAATTTTTCTTAGCCAGCATTTGTCACTGCCAATACTGGCTCTGCAATCCACTCCCAAATCTTGCGTTTGTCCTGCAATATGTCTGCCTCTAGGGTCATACCTGACTTTAGATTTTGCACTTGTCCGTAGGCATCTATTGTTTGTTTTTCTAGTCTGACTTTGATTCTGTACAAGGCTTCATTACTGTTGAAGCCTTGAATATTCTGCTGGGCGTTACTCAAAATCGTACTGGCTAAATTAGGGGGTAATTCATTTGGTGCGAATGGAGTGTCGCTAATGTCGGTAACGGTGCCTTTTTGCAGTCCAAATTTTTGGTAAGGGTAGGCTTGATAGCGGATCAGGACTTGCTGTCCATTGGCGACGAAACCTGCGGTGCGGCTGGGTGCGTATAGATGGACCTCTAGCTGCGCTGCATCAGTCGTCTTTGTTGTGTCTAGTGTGTCTGTTGTCTTCGCTAACTTGGAGGATGAGGGTATTAATGTTGCCAATACCTGTCCTGCGTTAATGGTTTGGCCTATTTGACTGGTCAGTGTGGTGATGGTGCCTGCTTGGCTGGCGGTGATCAGATTCGTTTTACGATTGTTATTTTCTGCGATTTCTTGTTGCAGGCTAGCGACCGCTCTTTGTAGTTGTGCCTGGTCAGTTGCTAAGCTATTAGCCTGAGCATTCAGCTCTGCTTGCATAGCAAGTTGATTAGCCTCTAGCTGCAACTTATTGCGACGTAGGGTTGACAAATGAGTATCGACATCAATCATGTCTTCTTGTTTTTGCTGGGTCTGAGCCGCCGATACATAGCCATTATTTTGCAGCGTTTGGAATTTAGTGACACTGTCTTGGGCCAGGCTATGGCGACGTTGGGTGAGGACAATTTCTTGTTCTAGTTGACTGGCTTCGGTCGTAAGGTTATTCAACCTTTGAACTAAAGCCTGTTTCTTTTCTATCGCTTGGGCTGTGCGCAGTCTTTGTTCCGCTTCCAATGTCTGCCGACGGGTGGCGAGTTGTTGGGCGACTAGAGCGGTAATTTCGCCTTTGTCACCTTGACGTTCAGTAGAAAGCTCGAACAGGATTTGGCCTACGCTAACAGTTTGGCCTTCTATAACGTGGCTGTTGACTAGCAATCCTCCATTGGGCGCGCTGATGCTGATACTACCGCCAATCGGCAGGGTGATGCCTGTGACGCGGGCTTTTTTGGTGATGTTACCCAATGTGATAAAGGCGATGAGAATCATCGTGACGATCAAAGCAACACCAGCAATCAGCCAAGCCGAAATCGGTTGTGCCAAGCGGATAGCGCCTAGCCATTGTTGATTGTGACTTGCTGTCACTTCCGGACGGAACAAAGGCAGTTGACTAGTTTTATTTTGATTAATCATTAATCTAAATTCAAATTATTTTGTAAATTATTTTTCATTAATTTGCATGCATTGACATTTTTATAGCAAATTAATGTTGTTTTATGAAAAATAGATTAGGTGAAAAATTCTAAGATATTCAGATGACAGCTGAATCAGTTAGTATGCCTGATAATTATTACTTTTAAAGCAATAGTTGTCTTTTTATGCATGTTATTAAAACATGTAAATATTTCAATATTGTTACATGTTACAAAGAATTACAATATTGGAAATGTTTTAGCTTTGTTGATATTTTTCTTTTTTTAGTGAGGTACAGACGCATAAAAAATATATCTAGACAGAAATGGATACTCATTTGTTAGTCACTTAAACAAGCTTGAAAATCATCCAAATAAGCTATCTCGCAATGATAAGAATATTAATTAGATTACGTTACTTTTACCCGCAGATTTAATCACACTTGCTAGTTCTGAAACCACTGCTCAAGCGTCTCCTCAGACCAAGCCAAAGACCGCCCAGGATTATCTGGCGGCGACACTTTGAGCGCCGTGTAAATACTGCCAAACAGTACTTGTACCGATTTATCATCGACATCCTTCCTGTTTTCAGCAGCCTTTAATGCAGACCAAATCATGCATTTAAGTTGATATCGCTGTTGGTTAATCCCATAAAATCCTGGCCGTTTCTGCTGGTATATAGTGGATCCACATATCCGGACAACAGTTTAAACTAGTGTCTGTCGAAAAGAGACGAGGCAGACCATGAGTGAAA
>NZ_JASJVS010000116.1:0-3995 GCF_035019605.1 Undibacterium sp. 5I2
ACCCAGAACGGGCTCAAACGGAAGAAATGAAGCAGGCGGCTTGACGGGTTGTGCGACAGGTTGTTTGACAAACACCGTGAATAAGATAACTTGTTACGAATGGCGCTTCTTTTTTTTTATAAGAAATATGTTACGCAATCGTCTTTATAACAAAAACTTTATTGCACGTTCGATCAACCGTTTTTTATTGATTAAGTCAGTCATATCTCTTGGCGAATCAAGGAAAAGATTTGCTTCGTTCAAAGTTTTAAAAGTCCCCGTATTTCGTAGATGGAAAAAGATAAGTTGTTCAAAGTAGAACTTTAGTTGGTAGCACCTAAACTTTGCATTCTCATTCTGGTCTCCGGCATGAACGCTTCTGTTTCTAAAATCCCGCAAATGCTCTAGTACTTGTTGGTGATATTCAGAATCTTTAAACAGAAATGAACATCGACGTACTATTAAATCGTATTTAGCATCACCTTGGCATGTGATGGACTCTAGTGCACCCCACAGCTTTATTAGGCTAACGTTCTGATCTCGTTCATCTAAAGCTCGGACAAATCGAACCAATGCATCGCGTAATTCATAAGAATATGGAATTTGATTTAACTTGGTAAAAATTCGTTTGTAAAACTTTTTAAAACCTGCAAAATCATCCGCTACAAACAAATCTACTTTTGCAAAGTTCGGTTCATACCAAAATTGTTCATCAGCGACTGCCCCATTGATTTGGTGGACTGTATGAACACGCCCCATTCGTATCTTATTTATTGGCTTCCATTCATCTCCAAAAAGCGACGTACTTGAATTTGCAAGTAGTGACCATATCGCTCGTTGAATATCAATCACATACAAAGCCTTGGTTGCAGCTCCTTTAATAGATTTTGACTTTACCGATACAATAATTTTGCTATAGCTATCAGGTGTATCGTCAGAAAAATCAAATTTATTTCTAATTACAGAATTCCTCGATTCATACCTTTTTGGAAAAAAATTATTTAAGAAAGTAATCTTGCAGCCTTCAGTATTGATTGTTTTTAACGGAAATGGCTTACCGAGCGAAATTGTTGTTAAAACATGAAACTCTGTTTCCTTTGTCTTTCGCTCCTCCTTAATTAAACGATTAATTTCTTCAATTACGCTCTGCTTCTCAAGTACCTGTTTTTTAGCGACGTTACTGATAGCTGTCCAAATAACGCCTTCTATTTCAATTGAATGTGATTTATCCTTAAAATCAACCATTCCATCGAGGGTTGCCTTTGCATCAAAAAATCCGAAGCCAGAAAATGAAACCTTTCCGTCAACAGACACATTCTTTGATTCTTCGATTCTTTTAAGAACAACGTCTGGTTTCGTATTTTTTTTCCAGTTTGCATTCATTTTATTATCCTAAAATCACATTCTGCTCAAATCGATTTGGCCGCACTCAACTGAATCCTGACGCATTCCGCCAGCGAACTCACTTCCAGTTTTTCAAAGAGCTTGGCACGATGGGACTCGACCGTTCTTGTACTGACCTTTAACCTGTCTGCAATGACCTTGTTCGGCATACCTTCCACAAGCAAGTGCAACACTTGATTTTCGCGCTCTGACAAGCGGCTGATTTTTTCATACACATCGGCATTCAGTTTTGATTGACGATGCAACTCAATACTCGACTTGATCGCCATTTGCAGACTATCAATCAACGATTGTTCATCTACTGGTTTAGTCAAGAAATCAACTGCACCAGCCTTGAATGCACGTGTACATTGCGCAATATCACCATGGCCGGTAATAAAAATGATGGGAATCACATACCCTTTTTGTTTGAGTATGTCTTGTATCGTCAAGCCACTGATACCTGGCATACGGATGTCTAATATCAAGCACCCCACTTGGCTCGCATCGTAGTCATCTAAGAATGCCTGCGGATGTTCATACGCAATCACATTTAGGCCGACTGATTTAATCAATAAGCTGAGCGAGTCGCGAACAGCGAGGTCGTCATCTACTAAAAATACGACAGGTTCTAACATCATTCTCTTTCAGATAAATCGAGGTCAACAATATTCGGATAACGAATCGCTAAGGAGAAACTAAACTCAGCGCCGCCATGCGGTAAGTTTTTTGCAGATAGTGTTCCGCCATAAGATTCGACAATGGAGTAACTAATAGTGAGTCCCAATCCCATGCCGTTATCTTTGGTTGTAAGGAAGGGATCAAACAGATGCGGGAGCACCTCTGCTGGAATACCTGCGCCGCCATCTCGAACCGTCAGCACGACTCTGCTTTCTTGGACGGCGGTTTGTATGTGGATGATTCTGGCATCAGTTGGAAACTCCTGCATCGCTTCCATGCCATTCCTGACCAGATTCAAAACCACTTGCTCCATACCTATCGGATCAGCCGTGACAACTGGCAAGCCATACATCAGTTCGGTTTCAGTAATCACCTGAAAATCTTTCAAATGATGCTCGCTCAGAGATAGGACGTTATGTATCACTTGATTCAAATCGACAGGGGCTGTCTTTGATGATTTCTTACTGACGAATGCACGTAGGCGCGTAATAATCTCGGCAGCTCTCTTTGATTGCAACGCAGAGGATTTCATTGCCTGAATAATTTCATCATCATTCGCATCGTCAGATTGCAGCATACGAATGCAGGCTTGGTTGTAGCTCAGAATAGCTGCCAATGGTTGATTGATTTCGTGCGCAATCCCTGCTGCCATTTCACCCATCGTATTCAAACGAGCGACGTGAGCTAATTCTACTTGGTGCTGACGCAAGCGTTTCTCACTAGCTTCGATGGCCTCAAGCGCTTTCTTGCGTATTGGCCCCATATCTCTAAATGCAACCACTGCGCCGATAAACTCCTGCTGACTGCCAAACAAGGGCGATACGTTCCCTTCAATCAGTTTGCGCTGTCCATCGTTATCCTGTATCACCGCATTATCTGGAAGATCGACGACACGTTGATCAGCAATACATTGAGAAAATGGGTCTACTATTTTTGAAGTGGAAAGTTCATACCTCAAGGCCATTACCGCAGTTACTTGTTTTCCTTGGATGTCCGCAAGTTTTTTCTGAAGAATGGCTTCTGCCGCAGGATTGACGTATTCGACAACACCATCAGAATTGAGCGTCATCACCGCATCAGTAATAGATCGTAACGTGACAAAAGCGCGGTCCCGTTCCCGATACAATAATTCATTCGCCAGCCGCGTTTCCTCTTGCTGCATGCGCCGCCAATTGAATGCCATCGCACCTAACAATGTCAGCAACAAGGTCACACAGGCAGAAACCACCAAGCCGGAGAGTCGAAACACTTCCCAGCCGATCTGCCTTTGTGTTTCAAATAAAAACGGTTGGAATTCGCTAGGAATAGCATGTTCGTAGGTGAATAGCGGTAAGAGATGCCGTTCAACCGATGACTTCTTCATTTCATTTAACGCGTAAATCTGTCCGCTTACGTCGTCAGGCTGATACTGTTTGTGAAAAAGCCGCATTGTCATATTCGATGGCGGCAATTCATCTGCATGAAGTAAATTCTTAGCACTGATCAGCAGAGACACTAAACGGGTCGCCTGCTGTTGCCGAGTGAAATAATCAGCTGATGGTGACGACGTATTGAACAAGGCTTTAAATAAAATATATCCGCGCCCACCTTCGACCAGATTAAACGGTGCTGATGCAATGATTTTTTGCGTCATCACACTCTCATCAATCGCCAATTGCAGCTTCTTATCCGCATAGACATCCAATCCTAAAACCGGAGAGGCCGATGCAATGGGCGGTTCCATAAAGGTGACCGGATAATAAAATGGACGCGGTGCGGCTCTGCGCCAACTGCGCTCGCCATCTAAACCAAAGTCCCGAATCTGATAATCGGCACGAATCGAGTGCTGAGCCTCCCTTTCAAATTCATGCAAATGCGCCAGTTCGATACGCGGTTGCATAAAGTGGCCCCCTAAGTCCAGACAATTATTCAAAGAGTTTAAGATAGTGCCTGTTTCTGCCACAGCTGCGCGG
>NZ_JASJVS010000117.1:0-3932 GCF_035019605.1 Undibacterium sp. 5I2
CGAGGTATGCGGTGTTTCAGGTGTAAAAAACGTCCATCAGGCTTTTGCGACAGCCTCTTGAGGCCGGGGTAATTGACGACCATAATTTTTTTCCTTATTTGAAATGGTATTTCACTGTGATAATCCAGCCATCTTCGATTCCGGCCACACCGAGCTTGTGGTTCGCGTAGCGATAACTGAGCCCGGTGCTGATATCAGCTGCGATTTTCCACCACAAGGAGACGGCACCATTTTGGCCGCTGCGATGGCCGGTGACGATGCGATCCGGTTCAGCCATCGTCAAGAATTGACTGCGTCTGGAAAACTCGGTTTCGTGCCACTGCGTCACAGAGAGTGCCTGTCCGGCCAAGCTGAAGTCATAGCCGGCTACGTAACCGGCCATACCACCATTGAATTGCGCACCAATACCCGATTTGAATTCTTGATGCACGCCAAGAAATGGCTTGATCCACAGCTTGCCTTCCGACAATTCAGTCGACAAGCCGAACACGCGATTCTGGTCGAAAAAATCTTTATCGCGCAGATCATAGATCTGAGCATAGGCGAACAGAGGAACACCGGCGATCTTGCTTAATTGATGACGGCCGACCAGCTTGAGCACGAAACGACGATTGCCACGTGGATCGCGCTCGTAGTCATTGGCATGATGTGGGTTTTCGATATCGGCAAAGCCATATAAATCGCCCCACTCACCGAGCTTTCCAGCTTCGATTTCGAGATAGGTGAAATGTGCTTTTTGGCCGATAGGCCCGACGTTGCTGCGCGCAATCGTAGAGCCGCTCCAGTTGAGTCGATTCAGACTGGCAGTGAGAAAACCACTGGTCTGCGCGTATGTCAGACTACAGGCCGCGCTCAGTATGGCAGTCGAAAGCAAGCGTTTTATCACGTGTGGCTCCGTAAGAAAATCAAAAGCTATAGGACGCGGCGAGATGGAAATACCGGCCAATCGCACCGGCTTGATGTAATGAGGGGTTATACGCGGTGCTGCTCCCGCTCACGGTGCCGATAGCTGCATAGGTTTGCAAATCGAGCGGTGGCGACTGGTTGAATAAGTTGGTGATGGCAGCGCGCACACTCCAGTGTTTGTCGATTTGGTAGCTGGCTGAGAGATTAGTAGACAGAAAGCTTTCGACCTTGCAATACTGCTGCGGATAAGTCGCACCAAAAAAATAGTTGTTCGAGTTTTGCAGCGAATTTTCGCAGGTATCGTTTTTACCCTGACCGGCGGAAGGATCGAGGACGTTAAAGCCGCCTATCCAGTTAAAACTGGTGCTCAGATTGAACGGGCCGCGATCATACGCCAGCGTAACTTGTACGCGATCACGTGGATTGCCGGTGTCACCGGAGTAAATAGTCGGTCCGTGGGTGCCAGCGAGTTCATAAGAGACACCGTCTATGCGCATGCGATAGCTGAGTGTATGGGTCCATTGCAGCTCGGCCGTAAGCGCAGCAGCGTCACTGAGACGATGACGGAAGCGGCTGCCAAATTCGAAGCCGGAAGTGCTGATCGCATTGGCATTCACATAGGCCGAGGTGGCGTAGAGGATAGGGCCGACGGCCGGCGTGCCCATATAACTGCCACCTTGCCCATCAGCGATCAAGGTCGGCTGCGCGGGGCCGCGCACATACTCGGGGCGGTAGCCGGACAAGCCGGATTCGCTGGCGATCAAATCTTTGATTTCGATACGGTAGTAATCAAGAGTGGTGCTCCAGCCTTGCACCGGTTCGAGTATCAAGCCGAGCGTGAGTGCCTTCGACTTTTCCGGTTGTATGTTCGATGTCGTCACCTGTAGGTAGGGTGGTTGGAAATTACAGGCGTTGATGACATTGCCCGCAGTGGCGGTATTGCCATCGCTACACGTAAGCGGGTCGTTGATGGCATTAAACTGAAAGCGTGAGCCGGCGCTTTGATTTTCCGTCGGTGCCGGCGCACGAAAGCCGTGCGAATAAGTACCACGCAGACTAAGCGCATTGGTCGGGGTGTATTTGAAACCGAGTTTCGGGGTGGTGGAATAGCCGTAGGTATCGTAATGATCAAACCGTAAGGCGGCCTCGAGTTCGAGCTTGTTACGCACTGGTGCATACAGCTCGGCATAGACGGCGGCATTTTTCTGGCGGCCGAACGCATAGACGGCGGAACCACTATCAAGCTGGCCTAGCGCGAATTGTTGCGGTGCCGGTGAGGCGAGATTGCGGTACTGATAGCTGCCACCGACCAAGAGCACCAAGGGCCCGCCGGCCAGTTCATATAATGGCCGCTGCCCACGCGCTTCGATAAAGTGCAATTCACTGGTCTTACTGATGCCTACCGGCGGTGCCAAGGCGGCCATCATGGCAGGAGAATTATTGCCCGTGATTTGGAACGGCTGGGGGTCGTGCAAGAGGCCGAGCAAGCGAGTGCGGCTGATGTAATTGTGCATGTCTTGGCGCATGTCAACGCGTGTCAAACCGAGCGCGGCGCTGACATCCCAAGCACCGAGACTGCCGTTGATTTCACCGACCACACGCAGCGTCTTGCTGTCGTTATCTATCGTCAGCGGACCAAGATCAGGCAGATAGCCATACACATAGGCAGGGCCTGAAAAGGGGTTACCAGGATAGCCGGCTGGCACGGCGAAATCGGAGACCGCCCCGACCTGATATGGCGTGATCCCAGGCCCCAATGCAACATTGCCGGGGTAAGACGGATGCGGGAAAGTAGGAACGCTACCAACCACGACACGGGTGCGACTTTGGAACAGCGATGCCTTGAGATTCCATTCCCAGTCATCGCGCAATTTGCCGCTCACACTGGCGAGCAGGTTGAGGTGCTCGCTTGGTGCTTGCAATTGGTACCAAGGATCGGTGTAAGTACACTGGCCGGCCTTGAGTGCCGCCAAGCCGACGCAGCGCCCCGGATAAAAAGAGTAGTTAGCCGGATTATCGATATCGGCCGCGCCATTAGCCCCGACCACCCCGTGCGGATTAAACAAATACGGTGTTTGAATGTTGGGCTGAGGAATGAGACTATTGACCGCGCCGGGCGTCAGATGCATGCCGCCCTGACCACGCCAGTCGCTGCGGCTCCAGTCTTGGCCGCTGCGTTGGCTTAATGCGATCGAGCCCTGAGAGCGGTATTCGATGCCGCCGTAAGCATTGTACCCATCGCTGGCGAGGTTGCCGAAGCCATGGATCAACGAAGCGCGCTGTGTCGTACCACCACCCTGCTCGCTCGTGCCGACTTCGGCCGTGATGCGGGAACCGAGGTAGCTTTTCTTTAAGATGACATTGACCACGCCGGCAATCGCATCGGAACCATAAATTGCCGAGGCACCGTCTTTGACGATGTCGATTCTTTCGACCGCTTCAAAGGGAATGCTGGTGATATCGACGAATGGACGTTGGCCATCGTCGGCCAAGGGATAGGCGGCGAGCCGATGACCATCGATGAGTATTAAGGTCGCGCCGACGTTGAGACCACGCAAAGAAATACCACTCGCGCCTGACGCGAATGCACGTCCGAAACCTTGACTGAGTGTGCCTTGGCCATTCGCGGTAATATTGCGTAGTACTTCAGACACCGTGGTGTAGCCCGATTTCTTCAAGTCGTCGGCGCTGATACTTTGTATTGGGCTCGAGCCTTCTTTCTCAGCGCGCCGTATGTGCGAACCGCTGATGATCACTTGCTGTTGTGCAGCTTCTGCAGCGATGTCTTGCTGAGCCACAGCAGGCGGTACGATGATCGTGGGAAAAGCGAGCGCGACGGCCGTTTTTTTTAATTCCATGAACAAATCTCCTTTGGAAGTACAACAAACCAACAGAAAAATGCTTACATCAGACAACTAAATGGATCGTCGCAAGCGACGATGAAAAAAACTCTGGAAGGGGTTTGCATCCCCTCCCATCGGGTCGCTCCTTCGTCGCTCACCGGCCAAAAGAGGCTGTCGCAAAAG
>NZ_JASJVS010000118.1:0-3822 GCF_035019605.1 Undibacterium sp. 5I2
CAGTGTGAAAGTAGGTTATCGTCAGGCTTCTATTCTGCATGCCCCCGTTCTCTTGTGAGAGCGGGGGTTTTGCTTTTGCGCAAACGGTTTGTGGCGTGCTCAAGCGCTCAATTCGGCATTTAAGAAATTGCCCTTGTTCGACGTTTCCACCCTGAAGGCACTGACGTGCCACTGGATTCCTGCCTACGCAGGAACGACGAGGCGAGAGCATGCCAGGTCGATTACGCGTCCACCCAGCCGCCCAATTTTACGCGCACATCTGATAAACGACAGCTGATACCAGGAAAACTTGTATATTTCGCCCATCGACCAAGCAGATCTGACGAACGGTCTTTCACGCGCTGGCGCGATGCTTACAATAAGAACAGTTCGTTTTCCTACTGTTTGAGACATCATGTGTCTAAACCATCAATGCGCGTTTTCATTACTGGAAGTCTTGGTTGCCGCCGCCATCTCGGCCATCGGGGTGCTCGGTGCCATGGCGCTGCAACTGGCGGCGCTTCGCAGCGTTCAAGACAGCGCCTATCACTCACTCGCCGTCGCCTTGGCCAGCGAAATGGCCGATCACATGCAGGCGAGTCAAATATTGCAGCAGATGCCGCCCGACCTGGCAGCCATCTACACAGACGTGCGACTCGAACCCGACAGCGCTGTTCGTGGCCAAGCGTCTAATCATTGTTACGGCCTTGCTGCGCATTGTAGTGCAGCAGAATTTGTGCGTGCATTTTCTGCTCACTGGTTAGAACATGTTGATACTACTTTGCCCGGTGCACGCGTCGTCATTTGTCGTGATGCCGCCGCCGACACGAGCGCCCGCTGGAACTGCCAAGACCAAGTTGATGCGCCTTTCGTCATCAAATTGGCGTGGCAACGCAAGCTTGCCTTGCCCGCCGCCGGTGCGGCCGCGACGTCCACACCGGAGGTGGTGGTCGCCGTATTGAGCTACGCAGGTGTACCATGATGGCGCACGGCATAGGATACAGCGATCGCCGCAGCGGCAAAGCGCGGTTTGCCGTGCAGGGCTTTGGGGTAGTCGAAACGATGTTAGCACTCAGCTTGGGCCTTGCCATCACGATGAGCTTACTGACCTTGCTCAACGCTGTGCAAGCGCAATTTCAGACGCAAACTGATTTGCAAGACATCGACGACACGGCCCGTTTTGTACTCGCGCATTTTTCCCAGCAATTGCGGCAAGCCGCTTATGTCGATCCATTTTCTACGGTGGCGTCAACTGTTACTGACGACAGCGAGGGTCTGCTCGCCGTCAGTGGCCTTGATGCCGGCAGTCGTGATGATTTAGCTCCCGAGCTAAGTGTGGCTCAGGCAAAGGCCGCCAAGTTCAGCGACGTATTAGCGCTGCGATTTCATGCTGCTGCTGCGATGGCCCCCTGTAATGGCAGCGCCTCACCCAGCGGGGTAGACGCGGTGAGTATTTACTACGTGGTCGTCAGCGCTGACCAACACCACGAGCTCATGTGTAAATATCGAACGTACTCGGCCGCAGGCGGACGCGATAATTGGCAAGTTCAGGCCATGATCTCGGGGGTAGACGCGTTCCAAATATTGTATGCGCTCGATAGCTCAGGGCGCGGCGCGGCTTGGCAATGGCTCAATGCCAGCATGGTCAATCAGCTTGACGCCGCAGCGCCAGTGCCAAGCCAAGCGCGTACGGCGCGCGGCAGTCACTGGCACGCTGTGCGCGCCGTGCGCATCGCTATGCTCATCAGCGGTAATAGTCGTGGCGACGGCGACGGCAGGCACGAAGCGGCGCGCGACTACGATTTATTCGGTAGCGACTATGCGCAATGCTGCGGTGCCGCCGATCGTGGTAGCACCGTGTCAAGCCCTGACTTGGCACCGGCACAGCGGCAGCGGCTACGCCGTATCGTATCAATCACGCTGCCCTTGCGTAATTTTTCAGCACCAGTCGAGGCGCTGGCAAGCGGCGCACTGACGCCATGATATTGAGAGGTCTCTATGCGCCGCCGCCGTCTTCGCCAGCATTTGCCTGCTTGTGAAATTGCCCAAGGGCGCACGCACCTGCAAGGCGTGGTGCTCGTGCTTGCCTTACTTGTGTTGATCATTATTTCGCTATTGAGTTTTTCCGCTGCCACGCAAGCTTGGCATGCCCAGCAAGCGGCGCGTGCCGAACGCGATCGATATGCGGCTTTTCTCGCCGCGGATGCCGCACTCAACGACGCCGAAATCGATATCGACCCGCCGGCTGGCGGTGCCCGTGCGGCTTTGTTTCCGGTCGAAGCCGAGTTGACACCCAAGAGTGAATGCGGCCGTGGCATCGGCGCGGCTAAGCAAGGAATTTGCAGTGCCACTGCGGCGAGCGCTACAGCTTGGTTACGACTGAATTTGGCTGACGCCGGCGCTGATGGTGTCAGCGTAGAGTTCGGCCGTTTCACCGGCAAACCGCCGCTCCAGGGGGTGGCCGCTGTTTCCTCCCAAGCGCCACGTTACCTGATCGAAGCTTTGCCCGATCCGCATGCCAAACCACTCAGCACTACGCGGCGGCGCTTAGTTTATCGCGTCACGGCAATCGGTTTCGGGTTTGATCACGCCACCCGTATCGTCTTGCAAACGGTGTATCGCAAGAGTAGCCAGCGCGAGCATAGTCGCCGCTTAAGCTGGCGTACGGTTGATAATTATGAGGAGCTGCGCGATGCCATCGTACGTCGTACTTCCTGAATCGGGCAGGCTCGGCTGGACCTTGCTCGAATTGGTATTTTGCCTGTGCATCCTCGCGGTGCTGACTGTCTATGCCATGTCTGCCTACCATGAACATATCGTGGCGGTGAAACGGCATGAAGGCAAGGTGGCCTTGCTGAAATTGATGCAGCAACAAGAGAACTATTTCACCGCACAACAAGCTTATCAGACTTGGGCCGAGGCACCGGCACCGAGCCCCTTCATTTGGTATTCCGGGCTCTCTGCTGCGCGCAGCGCTTACCAATTACAAGCCCAAGCCTGCGCCGGCGAGGCGGCGACGCGCTGCATAGAATTGCATGCGGTGCCGGGCGCAAAAAGCGTTGATCAACATTTTAGCGATCCCGTATGCGGGCAATTGCTGCTTGATAGCCGTGGCAAGCACAGCTACAGCGGCCACGGCAGCCGGCAGCAATGTTGGTAGATCAAGAATACGCTTCGCAGCGCGGCGGTCGTGGTCTGACCGGCGTATTGTTCGGGCTGGCCTTGGCCAGTCTGGCCCTGAGTCTGGCCGCGCCGAGTTTGATGGAATTGCGTCAACGTTACCAACTCAACAGTGTTAGCCATCACTTTTTGCAAGCCATCCATCTGACCCGTACACTGGCTCGCCAGCGTGGCAGTAAGGTGACTTTGGCGGCGAGCGATGGGCGTAACTGGGGCACGGGTTGGCTGATATTCATCGATGAGAATCATAATGGACGCTTCGATGCTGGTGAACATATTTTTTTTCAGCAGGCGGCTAGCGAAGTGCATATCGCCAGCCGCTTTACCGATGCGAGTTCAGCGTACTTATCTTACGCTGCGAATGGTCGCAGTTGCACCCGATTGAACACCGACCAGGCTCAGGCTGGCAGTATTTCTTTTTCCCTGGGCAAAAATGTACGGCGTATCAAACTCAATTTTCTTGGGCGTACACGTTTATGTGACCCCGCTCGCGAGTCTCAGTGCCTTGAGCCGCTTTCTTAACAAACAACTCAATGGATCGTCGCAAGCGACGATGGAAAAGCCTCTGGAAGGGGTTTGCATCCCTTCCCATCGGGTCGCTCCTTCGTCGCTCACCGGCCAAAAGAGGCTGTCGCAAAAGGGTAGTGAGTCGGTATCATTACC
>NZ_JASJVS010000119.1:0-3736 GCF_035019605.1 Undibacterium sp. 5I2
TGATTGTGCAGCTACGCAGACTGTTGGCGCCACGGGCAGCATCCGTTTTGAATATCAAGGTGAAGTCAAACCTGGTGCCAGCGGTACGGTGCTATTTCAAGTGAGGGTCGATTAAGTTGTGATAGCGGCATCGCCGCAGCCTGCAACGGTGCGGATCTCCATGGCGCGCATGAGCTTATGCTCATGCGCGATCACATTGCTCTGAGCGTTGCATCAGCCGCGCCATCATCACGTAGCCAGAGCAGATTCCAGCCTGTGTCTTGTGTGATAACGGCCAGCCCACGCCCATGCCGCAAGGTCGGGGGTGAGCTTGATTAAAGCCAAAGGTTTTGAGAAAGACCAACCGGTTGCCGGCAATACGGCTGCGACCGGCTGCAGCAAAAAAAACGTCGCGTGGAAAGCGCCGTGACGGCTTAACACAGACAGTAAAAACAGCGCGTTCGGCGCGTACTTGTGAGCGAAGAAGAGAATGAGGAAAACTATGAAGCGGATGGGTTTAGTCTGGATGAACGCCTTACTGGCGGCATGGCAGGGCCGTTATTTGCGGTTGAGCCGACTGCTGTTGGCACAGGTGATGTTGGCGTTGGCGCTGTTGGGAGCGGTGGGAGCGGCGTGGGCGAAGTTCACGCCCAACGTCATACAGCCCAACCAAATTTCACGTTATACCACGGGATTTAGAGCTCATCCTGGCAATCCTGGTACGTCTGGAAATACTTTATACCGATATGGTGGATACCTTCCTAACGGGGTGTCTATTGCGGGGAATGGCAATCCAGTGACAAATTGTCCGATGACGTTTAATTATTCCGGGAATCATTGGTGGTTTTCGGGCAATGTTAATTTTCCGGTCGGGCAAGAATGTCTGTTCGACTTTGATGTGACGAGTTCGACGCCTGGTACCTATACCGCAGTTCAAGATTGTCAGGATGTTCAGTTGCAATACAATACTTGTATTTCTGGCAACCCTTTGTCGTATACTTTAATTGTACAAAATTCAGTTGCGCCACCACCGCCGCCGTCACAGGCTACTTACCTCTCCGGTGCACGTGTCGTGGGAAGAAGCACGGCACCTGCCGATGGCCAGTCTCAGATCATGTTGGAAGCCTTTGTTAAAAATTCGGATACCGGCCAACCGGTGGTGACCGGTGTCAACTTTAGCCCAGGTCCGTACACTTTTGTCGGTGGCATCAGTCGTTGCATCACCGGTTACGATGGCCGTTGTCGGGTGTCGGTAGTCAGTACCGTGTCCGGAAGAACTTCTTCCAAAATGCTGCCTGATGTTTACGTGTTATATGGCCAAGTTCCTGCGATAGGCGGGGATGGACCTTGGAACGGTCAGACCATGAATTTTGAATTTACCCAAGGCGGCATCACGCCGCCACCGCCGCCTGGTGGCAGCAATGTCTCGGGCGTGCGCGTGGTCGACAGCAGCTCGGCCGCGGCCGATGGGGTGGCCTACGTCACGCTTGAGGGCTATGTGCGCGATGCCACGACCGGGCTGGCGGTAGCGAATGCCGAAGTCAAATTCAATGGCACGCCCGGCGTGACTTTCCGCGGTGTTGATGGGTCGGGCTTGGCGCAAGCTGGTCAGGCTTTCCAGTGCTACACCAATTACGACGGTAAGTGCAGGATCGTGGCGCGCAGTACCGTGCCCGGCCCGAAAAGCACCACTGTGTTGATGACTTACAATAATAATCAAGGCTTCATCCCGATGTATGGGCCGGACGGTCCGTGGAATGCCAGCCCTTTGAACTATCAATTCACCAAGCCCGTCATCAATGGTGGCGTGCGTGTGGTGACCAATGATCAGGCTGCCGATGGCATCGCGCAAAACGTGCTGGAGGTACATGTCTATAGCGGTAACTCGGTCAACGACGCGTATCGATCGAAATGGATTAATTTCACTTGGGCCGGCGGCAGTGCTTCGTGCCAAACCAGCTACGCGGGGTCGTGTCGCGCCAGTATCACCAGCCTAGTACCGGGCCGGATACCGGTCACGGTCACGCTGGCCGAAGACAATTCGCCGCTGCTGATGGCGCATAGCTATGGCAGTGACTATTACCAGTCTGCGCCTATCGATGTCAATTTCGTCGCACCGGGCAGTTTCGATCCGCGGCGTTCGGGCGTCAAAGTTATCAACGATTTGGCTCTGGCCGATGGCGCAGCCTATGATGAACTCGAAGCCTTTATCGGTGACGGTGCCGGACGTCCGGTCAGCGGTGTCGATGTTAACTTCGGGCTGACGCTGGATGTCGAATTTGTTGGCGTTGCCAGTGGCAACGATGCGATCTGCCGAACCAATGCCAGCGGTACTTGCCGCGTGCGTGCCACCAGTTTACGCGACAGTGTGCGCTTTACTACCGTCGTCAACGTCGGTGGCACGCTGTTGAGCGGCACCTTCAATGGCTATACGCCCAGCCCAGCGCGCTATTCATTTAAGAGAAACACCGCACCGATCGGTGTGGTGAATTCTGGTGTGCGCATTGTTGGTGCCAAGATTGTCGCTGGCGATGGGATAGCAACGGTTGTCTTGGAGGGGTTTGCCAGAGATGCCGTGAGCGGGGCCGCAATTGCCAACACCATCGTGCAGTTTGCCGGTACGCCGGGCGTGAGCTTTGCGAGTAATGGAGTTCGCCCGGGCTTGGGTTTGGGCACAAGTTGTATCACCGCTGCGGATGGCCGTTGTCGTGTTGAGGCCAGCAGTTTGGTAGTTGGCCTCAAATCGACGGCAGTGAGCATTCCGGCCAATAACAGTATGGGGCCGATTGCGGCGCAGGGTAGCGATGGTCCTTGGGACAGTGGTCCTTTGCGCTATTCGTTTTCATCCCCCCTCTTTGACGCCAGCAAGTCAGGCGTGCAAGTGTTGCGCGACAATGCCGCGGCCGACAATGTGGAGAGTAATGAACTCAAAGTCTTTATCGGCGACAGCGCCGGTAACGGCATGGCGAATGTCGATGTCAGTTTTGCCAGGACCGCCGATGTTCGTTTCGGCAGCGCGGCATCGCCCGGCGTCGGCACATGCAGGACTAATGCCAGCGGTGAATGCAGTGTGCTCGCTTACAGCCGTATCAATGCCACTTACACGACCGAGGTCAGTGTCAATGGCGTGAAGTTGTTGGGTAAGGACAGCGTGTATACGGCCAGCCCGGCCAAGTATACTTTTAGTGCGGTTATCACACCATTCCTCGGCGATAACGCCGGTGTAAGGATCGTTGGCAGCAGTATTGCGAGTGCCGATGGCGTGGCAACGGTGGTGTTGGAGGCATATATAGTTGACCGTGCGACCGGGCTGCCGCATGCCAATGCCATGATGCAGTTTGCCGCCACACCGGGGGTGAGCTTTTCCAGTAATGGTAATCGCCCTAGCGTCGGCGTCGGAGTCACGTGCACGACCGGCAGTGATGGTCGTTGTCGTGTCGAGGCCAGCAGTTTGGTGGTCGGCGCAAAACTGACTGCAGCTAGCCTCGTCGGTGGTACTGGCAGCTTGGCCATTATTGACGATCCGGTTAGCGGCGTGCCTTGGAATGCGGGTCCCTTGTCCTATGAATTTGCGGCACCGGCCTTCGATGCGAGTAAATCGGGTGTGCAAGTGTTGCGCGATCAAGCCCAAGCCGATGGCCTGGCCTATGATGAATTGGAGGCTTTCATCGCCGACAGCGCAGGTCAGGCGATGGCCAACATGAATGTGCTGTTTGCGGGTACGCCGGAAGTCCAGTTCGGTAGCCTTCCGTATGGG
>NZ_JASJVS010000120.1:0-3661 GCF_035019605.1 Undibacterium sp. 5I2
CAAAATCCCTGGCCTGTAATGCAAGAAGCCGCCAAGCTCTTGCTCTCCGCCGAACAACAAAACGCCCGACTCGATCACGTCACCGCGCTCGAGCAGGGTCAGTTCGAACTGCGGTTCTTGCAAAACAATGGCGCGCCGCTGGTAAAAATTCTCGACCCCAAACAACTCGCGCAACTGGTATCGTCCGAGACCTATCGCCAGCAAGGCTTGGGCGCGCGACTGCGCGGCTCGCTCGCCAGTAGCGCCCGGGTCGGCCAGCAAGCCCTCAATCTCAAAGGCCTGCTCGACAACTCAGCACTCGGGCCACAATTCCTGTTCGACAGCGCCGGCCACGGCGATATCGGTCCTTTGTTAGGGCAAATGAGTGGCCTGTGGGAGTACCAGCATTTGATTAACAAATTCTTGATCGGAGAAGCGCAAGCCAGCGATTTACTGCGTTACAAAGCGGTCTCCTCGCGGCTTGATCACGCCTTAGGTGGCACCGATCTGGTGTTGGGTCTGTATGAGAATGGCAAAATCTTTGAACGCCTGATGACCATGCATCAAAGCCAATCCGAGTGGACCGTCGACATCATGCAGTTGAGCGCCAATACGCTGGCCATGGGCTTGAGCGTCGCCAGTATGATTTGCCCGCCCTTGCTGCCGGCCGCCATCATCGCCCAAGCGCTGTGCTACCTGCCACAAAAATTCGGCGAACATCTGCAACTCGGCGATAAGGCCGTGACATCGATCGGCGCACTGCAACAGCGTTGGGATGCCTATTCTCACCCCTTGATCCGGCGCGAAGACAGTTCCGCGCCTGGCAACGCTACCGTGCTGCGCGGCTCGAACCTCTATCCGCTCAAGCATTGCCGTATTACCGACGATCAGATCAGCTACACCCGCAACCGTGTCGACGTCTATGAGGGCGGTTCCCAAGATGCTTGGGCCGCCTTGCCATCGGTCATCCATTGGGCGGCCGGCAGCTACGCCACACCGCCGCCACCGCCGTTTCGCGACGTCGGTCATAGGATGAGCGGGGAGCCGTTACGGCCGAATCAGGCGCGCCCCTTGGTCTACTACACCGGCGACGTTGCACAGTCGACTACCCTGAGCATCGATGCCAACCACCCGCTCATAGTCGACTTGTCACTGGTTCCGCCGCTGGAAATGCAGTGGAAAAAATCGGCCGCCGTCGGCTTTACTCACCGCAACGATGCGCAACTACAAAGTTGGGAGCGCAGCCGCTACGCCGCGCTGTTTCCGGTGCGCGCCGGCGATGCGCAATTGTTGGAGGAATTTACTTTCTTCGGCCAACCCGACCAACTGAGACTGGAGTTTGCGCGCAGCAGTGCCACCAGTGTGGTTTTCAAGGCCCCGCAAGAACAACAACAGCGCCAATGTTTAAGCGTCGAACTCAGTAACCAAGCCAGTAATAAAGCGCATTACGTCTTTGCCGGCTTGAATGCGCAAGCCAAAGAATGGCTGCTCGACAGCCGCCATGGGGCCGGCTTTTTACTGGCGTTGACACCGAATACCAAGGTGCTCGGCGATGGGCGCGAGACCTTGGAATTTGTGCGCGACCCACGCAACCCGAAAAAAATCTGTGTTCGGCTCGAGAATGTGACACCGACCCGTAGCCAAAACGAAGAGGCATTTTCCAACGCATACACACAACTACCGAACGAAGTGCGGGAAAAAATGGCGCGCGTGACCGTCAACGGGATAGGCTTCGCAGATTTTATCCATGGCCGCTTCCCTCAGCATTCCGTTCAGCCCGGCGCTGGAAAATGGGCCGCCTTGTACGACCAAGTGAAACAACATAATAATGCCAACCCGCGCAGTTGGGGCCTCGATATCGTCACGCCGGTTTCCGGCAAGACCGTGGAAGAGTCCATCGGCTGGAGCTTCATGGAATCGATGGCCGGCCAAGGCGGGGCATCGAATTTACGGGCGCATAACGAACCGGTCGTGGAAGAGTTTTTTGAGGGCTACATAGAAAAAGCCTTGGCCTTATTAGGCATCATGGCGAAATCGTTTTTATCGAGCCAACGGTTGCGGGTCGATTATCCAATTCAGGCCAAAGAAGGCAGTGTCGACTTCGATGCCGATACGGTACACGACGGCGTGAAATACCCACTGGCGTGGCTGGCGCGCGAGCAGACTTGGCTGATCGGACGTCCGCAGGCTTGGGGCGAGCGCGGCCATGTCGAATCGGCCCGCGTGGCACCTCCGCCCGGTTACAGCTGGTACGCGCACGCCGATGCGCCGCCACTGCAAGGCACGGTCGTGAGCAAACTCAATGGCACGCAGAGCGAACTGTTTTTGCAAACTCAGCAGGGCGAACTGCGCGCGCTCAGTCAGCAGCAATTCGCCGATTTCCAAAGCGTGCGTGCGCTGGCCCTCGATTATGACGCACTGTTGAACCAGGTGATACCGGCCTTGCGCACACAAGTCGGGCAAGATATCGGTAAGCACCAATCTCAGCTTGCACCAGCCGGTGCCTTCGCCAGCGGCAGCACACCCTCATTGGAAGGCGCGGTCAACTTCCAGCAAGCAGTACGTGCCGCCAAAGCTTACTACCCTAGCTACGCGCTGCTGCGCGCTTACGATTTACAGGGTAGCAATCAGACCCTCCGTGCCAGCGAATTAGATCGCGCACAGCAGCGTATCGAACAAGCGCAAGCCGTGTTGAGCGCCTTCGTCATGAGCGGCCAGCGCAGTCTGGAACGTACCGTGGCAGCGACCGCGACGCGCGTGACGCTGCAAATCGAAATCCAAGAGCAGCAATTCTATCCGGTCGTCACGAGCGTAGTTTTCCCCCTCAGCAGTCGGCCCAGCGACGAGCAACTCAACGCGCTGGCAGCCGAACACCGCTACCTGCGCTTAGCCGATCGGGTGCTGGTACGCTGGGGTGAGCGACTTGGATTTTTCGACCGCAAACAAGATCAATTGAGCTTGGTACCCGATCAATTCAGTCGTGCACTGGTGCCGTTAGGACGCGACCGGCAATATGAATTTTTCAGCCATGCCGGGCAAGCGGACAGTTTACTGCGTTGGGAAGTCAGCAGTCCCCTCATCAGCCGTAATGACACGGCACTGAGCTTGGACCCCCGCACTGTTCTGCCGCTGCAAACCCTGCTGCCGGCCGGTTTTATCAGAGAACTCGGCTTGCAGGACGGGCGCTGGGCCTTTCATCACGAGCGCGGTGCGCTGTGGCAGAGCGCATACAGCGTACTCTCATTGGTAACAGACGGCTATTGGCAATTGCGCAGCCTGACGGGAGAGTTGTTGGACTTCTATGCCGTCAGCGCCGAGCAAGGGCGCGCCGTCACTGTGGCCGAACGCCGACAACTGCATGCCTATTTGAGTCTGCAAGTTTTGCAGGCGGTGGAGCAGCAGGTGGCGGCTTTACAAGAACGGGCCGGGCCAAGCAGAGCGCAGCAACATATTGGTGCCGCTTACTACGAAGCCATCGATTTGCCGCCGTGGTATCACGCCCAGTTGCCGACAGCACTGAAAAGTTCATTGTACGATGCGCCGCGCACGCCTAGCTTGCTAGAGGTCTTGGCTGCCTATGGGATTAGCAGCAGTGACTATCTAAGCTATGGGTTTTTGCGGGTTGAGGGCTTGATGCCGATGATTGCCGATTACACGCATCTGAGCAAGCACCCGACCCTGA
>NZ_JASJVS010000121.1:0-3571 GCF_035019605.1 Undibacterium sp. 5I2
TGCCGCCCATGATTTACGAAAAAGAAATGGCAGAAAAAAAACCTATTGATGTGTCCGAAATAACTTGACCACTACAGTGGCGGCGTCACTGTCAAGATCGAGACGCAACTTCAACAGCGGGATGTCGACCGATAGGGCAACAATCAGGGCCGCGACATCGGTCTCGGTGATGAGCACCCGCGGGCCGAGCGGATAACGCGTGGTAAAGCGACGGCCATGGATGGAGAACTTGCGCTCGGCCACACCGGAATCCTCCTCCCACATGGCGAAATCTCCTATATCCATTCGAATAGCCGGTGCCGCCGTGCGTAGTAGACTGGTTACCACGCAAAGCCCCATCCGGCCTGCTTCCTCAATCGGCTGTAACGTGGCTGGGTCCACGATTTCCAAGAGGCAGGCGTCAGCGCACACCCGGAACTCGTTCTGTGCGAAGCCGGTCTCGCTTAGGCCGATCAAGCCGGTCTCGGTGGTGGCGAACATGAATGGAATCACCATCGCATTGGGGAATGCGCGTTGGACGATGCCAAGCTGGGCACCATACATCAGCTCACCGCCACAGAGAATGCGCGTGATGGTGGTATCAGGCATCCCCTCCGCCAAGATATGATGAGCCATCCCTAGCAAGACCGAATTGATGCCGGCCAGCACGTTGGCTCCGAACTTCCGGTAGGTGTCCAGAATATAGGGAAAGGGGTGGTCGGAACCAATTGGCACCTCCACACAGCGGCTGGGGAACTGCTCAAGTGTGCCGTGCACGAACATGAAAGAAGCGCTTCCGCCAACACAGAGGTTGGCTACGAAATCGCCCTCTTGCAGCGCGCCAGATTTCCAATGACGCGTGGCTAAGAGGATGAGGGTGGCCTTCCATTCTTCGCGCCCGAAGATTGTAGCCTTGGGTTTGCCCGTCGTGGCTGATGACTGATAGATGATCCCGTCCGAGCGCCCGCGTGGATCGAAGAAACTGATGGCCTGTGCATCATGCACGACCGCCATCAGGAGGTCGTGCGTGAGCACCGGAACCTGATCCCATGCCAACGCACCAGGGGGAAGGTCGCGATAGAGCTTGCCATACACTGGCGAGCTGACGCGAGCCAATGCAATCAGTTGTTCAACGCTATAGCGCATTTAATCATCCCCCATTTTTGGAAACAGCACCGGAGCTTCTACGTCCACCTGCTGGCCACCTGTCGTTGTCCAGAACTCGGACAAGGAGGGTGCCGCGGTGAGGCCTAGGGTGGTGCGCAGCGTCGACATCTTTCCAGGCATGACTGGGAACAGCAGCGTGGAGGCGGTAACTAATCCTTGATGCAAGGTATTAAGGACCGTGTCGAGTCGACACTGTTGATCCGGTTGCTTGGCCAGGGCCCAAGGCACCTGCTCGCTTACATATCGATTCAACGAGCGCACGAACTCTAGAATCTCTTCCACTCCATGCGATAGCCACAGATCCTCCACCCATCCAGGGCACATCTGCCGAAGGCGTTCGCTCTCAGTTTGTAGGCGACGTTCAGCGTCGCCTAGGTCGGAAGCAGCAGGAACGCGGCCCTCGCGATAGCGGCCGATCATCGCCAATGTCCGTGCCGCGAGATTACCAAAGTCGTTGGCAAGGTCATTCCGCAGCCGCTGCTCGATGACTTGTTCGCTGATGATCCCATCAACCCCAAAGGGGACTTCGCGAATCAATACATAACGCAATACGTCAACGCCGTACTTCCTGGCTGCATCGAGCGGATCAACACCATTTCCCAGAGACTTGCTCATCTTTCGCCCGTCCGATCCCAACAAATGGCCTGAGACATGCAGCCTGCGATAGGGTGGCAGTCCAATGGCTAGGCACATGGACAACCAAAACAGCGCATGAGGCCTGAGAATGTCCTTGCCGATGATGTGGCGGGTGTGCGGCCAGAAGCGGTCGAAGCGCCCCTCTTCTTTGCGCAGCTCGGACACGTAGCTCAGCAGCGCGTCGAACCATACATAGGTCACGTGGGCATGATCCCATGGCAGCGGAATTCCCCAGCTGACGCGGTCTATGGGGCGAGAGATACTCAGGTCGCCGATGGGCTCCTCTAACAGTTTACGAACCTCTGCAGCGTATTCTTTGGGATGGATAAGATCAGGCTGGTTTCGCAGTAGTTCTCGGATTGACTCTCTATACTTTTCCATCCTGAAAAAATAATTGGTTTCACGACGCAGCTGAGGCGGTTCCTTGTCTTCGGGCAGTTTGCCGTCCACCAGCTCCTTCTGGGTGACGTAGCGCTCCTGTCCCACCGAGTACAGGCCTTCGTACTCCGCTTCATAGATGTCTCCCTTGTCGTGGAGTAACTGTAGGATCGCGCTAACATAAGCCTTGTGAGCAGGGTCAGTGGTACGGACGAAAGCCGTGGGAGCCACGCTCAATTGCTCCCAAGCATGACGAAAAGCTGCAGCATTATAGTCAACGAAGGCCTGGATGGGCTCATTCATGGCGGCCGCGGCCTTGGCAATCTTTTCCCCATGCTCATCTGCCCCCGTGATGAAAACGGTGGGCCGGCCCTCTAGGACGCCGTAACGGGCAACCACGTCGGCGTGGATGCTGGCATAAGCGTGTCCGAGGTGGGGGCGGTCATTGACATAGTAAATGGGCGTCGTCAGGTACAGCGGGCGGGCCGCTGCATTGGAGGTATCACTCATGAAGTCTCTTTTGGGTGGTGAGGGGTTTTCGGGGAGCGCAACGACGCCGAGCAGACCTCGGTGAGAGCACTACAGAATACATTCATTTGCTCTGGGCTCAAATCCGCGCGCGGCATGATCCGTAGCCCGGCCATGTCCTTAGGTACGATCGGAAAGAAGACTGCGGAGGTGTAGAAACCGCGATCCAATAGCGCGGCAGCACTGTTAACCGCCGTTTCGGCTGAATCGAGCAGAATCACTCGGATCGGTGATTCTGTGAACCGATTGATGGACTTAAACTGCTCGTCGAGGGTCAACAAGTTACGGCGCCACGCGGCTTGTAACCGGCCAAGCTCTGGGCTCTTATGCAGCGCCAGAGAAGCTAAGGTGCCACCAATGCCCGCAGAATTCATGTATTGCGACCACGGATTACCATAACGCACCAGCCGCTCCTTGAGTGCAGAATCTCCACTAAGCAACATTCCACCGCAGGCACCAAAGGCTTTAGCCAATGACCCGACGACGACAGTGCGGTCGTTGAGTTCACCCAACGCTCGAAGCACATGTCCTTCGCCGCGCTCGCCAGTAATTGACAAGCCATGGGAGTCGTCGAGGTAGAGGAACAGGCCGTAGCGGTCCTGTAGGTACTTAAGCTGCTCCACGGGGGCAAAACCATCAACACTGTAGGTACCATCCCCAATGTAGGCCACCAATTCATGCCGCTTGCAGAGATCCTCGATGAAATTGAGGTCGTTGTGTGGACAGGTCTCCACCTGAGTTTCGTCGCCACAGATGGGCTTTACGTGACTCATGGAGAAGTGGGCGAATTTGTCGAAAGCCATAACCTGTAATGGTCTAATGTTTACGGACACCTCAATAGGAGGAATAATTACCTAAACGAGGAAAATAAAGATGACTGGGA
>NZ_JASJVS010000122.1:0-3372 GCF_035019605.1 Undibacterium sp. 5I2
GGAGCGACCCGATGGGAGGGGATGCAAACCCCTTCCAGAGTCTTTTCCATCGTCGCTTGCGACGATCCATTAAGTTGTTACTTGACATAAAAAAGACAGCTGAAATAACTTCTCACATTTTGCGAACGGTCGTACTATATTATGGTATCGTAGTTCTTCGCTCATTAATCCATCCATTCAGCTATCAGGAGACACCCTCATGTTTGATGCAGTCATCGTTTCTACCGCACGTACCGCTCTGGCCAAATCTTGGAAAGGCGCTTTCAATATGACGCATGGTGCCACGCTCGGTGGCCATGCGCTGGCTGCAGCGATTTCCCGGGCCGGCATCGAGGCGGGTGAAATTGAAGATGTCATCATCGGCTGTGCCACGCCGGAAGGCGCTACCGGCAGCAATATCGCGCGGCAAATCGCTTTGCGTGCCGGCTGCCCGGTCAGCACCGGTGGTATGACGGTGAATCGCTTTTGTTCTTCCGGCTTGCAAACCATCGCCTTGGCCGCGCAACGCATCATCGCCGGCGAAGGCGAAATCTACGCCGCCGGCGGGGTCGAATCCATTTCTTGCGTACAGAATGAAGCCAATACCCATATGTTGGTCGATCCGTGGTTGAAACAACACAAACCGGAAGTCTACTGGCCGATGTTGCAAACGGCCGAGACCGTCGCCAAACGCTACAACATCTCGCGCGAACGGCAAGATGCCTACGGTGTGCAGAGCCAGCAACGTGCGGCAGCGGCGCAGGCGGCCGGCTTGTTCGACGCCGAAATCGTGCCGATGACCACCATCATGGGCGTGGCCGATAAAAACACCGGCATGCTGGTCAGCCGCGAAGTGACGATTTCTGCCGATGAAGGCATTCGTGCCGATACCACCCTCGAAGCGGTGGCAAAAATTCGCTCGGCCGTGCCGGGTGGGGTCATTTCGGCCGGCAATGCCAGCCAATTTTCTGATGGTGCCTCGGTGGCCGTACTGATGAGCAGCAAACTGGCGCAAGCGCGCGGCCTGCAGCCACTGGGAATTTTCCGCGGCTTTGCCGTGGCCGGCTGCGAGCCTGATGAAATGGGTATCGGCCCTGTGTATGCAATTCCTAAGCTGTTGAAAAAGGCCGGACTCAGCGTGGCCGACATCGGCTTATGGGAGCTCAATGAAGCGTTCGCCGTGCAAGTCTTGTATTGCGCCGAGAAGCTGGGAATCCCGATGGACCGGCTCAATGTTAACGGCGGTGCGATCGCCGTTGGTCATCCTTATGGCGTCTCCGGCGCACGCTTGACCGGCCATGCGCTGATCGAAGGCAAGCGGCGCGGCGTTAAGTATGTGGTCGTCACCATGTGTATCGGTGGCGGTCAGGGCGCGGCCGGTTTGTTTGAAGTCGTCTGAGTTACCGCGCTCGCGCTAACTGATCGAATCGTGGCACTGCGTGCAGTGCCATTTCCTTGCTACTCTTTAACGCCGATACCATGCAATCTACCATTCTCGTTCGTCGCGACCTCGATTTTTTGCTGTTCGAATGGCTACAGGTCGAAAGCCTCAATCAACGTCCGCGCTTTGCCGACCATAGCCGCGAAACCTTCACCGCGGCACTCGACACCTGCGAAAACATCGCCACCGATCTGTTCGCCACGCACAATAAGAAAAGCGATCAGAATGAACCGCATTTCGACGGTGAACACGTACACATGATCCCGGAAGTCAAAACCGCGCTGCAAGCCTTTTGCCAAGCCGGTTTGCTGGCGGCCGGACAAGATTACGAATACGGCGGCATGCAATTGCCGTGTGTGGTCGAGAAGGCTGGTTTCGCTTACTTTAAAGGTGCCAATGTCGGCACCGCATCCTACCCATTTCTCACCATAGGCAATGCCAATACCCTGCTGAAATGCGGTACGCCGGAACAAATCGAGTCGTATGTACGGCCGATGTTGGAAGGGCGTTTTTTTGGCACCATGTGTTTGTCGGAACCGCAGGCCGGCTCCAGCCTCTCCGATATCGTCACGCGCGCGCAAGCACAGCCCGATGGCAGCTACCGCTTGACCGGTAATAAGATGTGGATTTCCGCCGGTGAACATGAACTGTCGGAAAACATCATTCATCTGGTGTTGGCCAAAGTACCCGATGAACACGGTAAGCTGATACCCGGTGTGAAAGGCATTTCCCTCTTCATCGTGCCTAAATTTTTACTCAAGGCCGATGGTTCTTGCGGCGAGCGCAACGATGTCGTGCTGGCCGGCCTGAATCACAAAATGGGTTATCGCGGCACCACCAATTGCCTGCTCAATTTCGGTGAAGGTAAATTTCAACCGGGTGGCCAAGCCGGTGCGGTCGGCTATCTGGTTGGCACTGTGCATCGCGGCCTGGCGAATATGTTTCACATGATGAATGAGGCGCGCATCGGTGTCGGTCTCGGTGCCGTCATGCTCGGCTATACCGGTTATTTGCACGCGCTCGATTACGCTCGGAATCGCCCGCAAGGCCGGCCGCCGCTGAATAAAGACGCGGCTGCAGCGCAGATTCCTATCATCGGTCATACCGATGTCAAACGCATGTTATTGGCGCAGAAAGCCTATGTCGAGGGTGGCTTGGCGCTGACGCTGTATTGCGCGCGTTTGGTCGATGAAGAGCGCACCGCCGACAGTGAAGCGGCACGTCAGCAGGCCTCGCTGTTATTGGAAATCCTCACCCCGGTAGCAAAATCCTGGCCCTCGCAATGGTGTCTGGAAGCGAATAACCTGGCCATCCAAGTGCATGGTGGTTATGGCTATACGCGCGAATATAATGTCGAACAATTTTATCGCGATAACCGTCTCAACCCTATTCATGAAGGTACGCACGGCATACAGGGGCAGGATTTATTAGGCCGCAAAGTCGTCATGCACGACGGTGCTGCCTTGGTTTTACTTGGCCAAATCATGCAAAAAACCTGGCTGGCTGCGGCCGAACAGGCGGCCTTGGCCGATTACGGCAGCGCGCTGGCACAAGCCTGGCAGCGTGTCATCAGCGTGACCGCGCAGTTGCACGCAGCCGGCGATCTCAATCGTACACTGGCCAATGCCTCGGCCTATCTGGAAGCCTTCGGTCATGCGGTGGTAGCCTGGGTTTGGCTCGAGCAAGCATTATTATGCACGGCCAAACAAGCGCGCCATGATGCCGATTTTTATGCCGGCAAACTGCAGGCGTGTAAATATTTCTACCACTGGGAATTACCGAAAATTTATCCGCAACTCGATTTGCTCGCCGCCTTGGACAGTACTACCCAAGAGATGCAAGATAAGTGGTTTTGATGCGCCTGAGTTTGACCTCGTTCATCAAAAATCTGACTAGGGTTTGAAACCCCGGCCTTCAGAGGCTGTCGCAAAAGGGTAGTGAGTCGGTATCAT
>NZ_JASJVS010000123.1:0-3254 GCF_035019605.1 Undibacterium sp. 5I2
AGGTGTAAAAAACGTCCATCAGGCTTTTGCGACAGCCTCTGAAGGCCGGGGTTTCAAACCCTAGTCAGATTTTTGATAAATAAATTTCTTTACGCTTTTCTCTCGATAAATCTAATCCCCTCCGTGTGATCAAGCACGAGCTGCTTTAACACTGCTTCCGTGACATCATTGGTTACCGTGATCTGCGCGCATGATCTCTATGGTGTAGCGAGTGCTTCGATGTGATGAAGTGCTTGATAGTGGATGGAGAGCCGGCTCTCCTCGATCACCGCGCCGACACGCGCGACGTCGGCCATAGGGGGTACGGCCAAACGCAGCATTTGCCGAATGATGCCAGCGCTATGCGGATAAGCCGAACAGTCGGACACCAGGATGCCGGCGCTACGGAACGCTGACAACAGTTTTCCCGACTGATCCCGAATCAGAATGAAATTGCTCTTGGTATCGTATGCATCAATCCCAGCCTGCGCGCATATGGCGAGTAAGGCATGTTTGGATTTCTGGAGCAGTGCATGATATTGCTGGAGTTGGTCGATATTGCGCAGGCAATAGAGCGCGGCATTGACTGCAAGATGGTTGACGTCCCAAGGACCGCGGATTTTTTGTAGTTGACGAATGATTGTGGGGGACGCCAGAATATATCCTAGGCGCAGCCCGGCCAGGCCGAAGTATTTTGAGAAAGACCGGATGACGATCAATTGTTCCACTGTATCCATAGCATCGTAACAGCTGCGACCCAAATACTCAAAATAGGCTTCATCGACGATGACTGGAATATCGCGGGCGGCGCAGCGCTGAACCAGCGCCTGCAACTGCAGCGTATCGATTTCGGTGCCGAGTGGATTGTTCGGGTTGCATAGTATCAGGCCGTCGGCGTCATCAAGCGCTGCCAGCGTTTTTTCAAACGGAAAGAAAAATTGCCGATTGACGGTACCGAATTCGATCACTTTTGTGACGATGCCGTTCACGTCCAAGGTCTGGTAGTAGAACGAGAACACGGGAGACGGGACCACGACCCGATCGCCAGCCGTGAAAAGCAAACGTATCAGCAGATCGATCGCCTGGTCGGCACCGTTCGCAATCAACAGGTGGTCGGTCGGCACCTGACAATACTCGCTTAAGGCGTCCATCAGCGGTCCATAATTCGGATACGTGGAAAGTGACAGCACGTTCATCTCGTTGGCGATGAAATCGTCCAGGAAATCCGTCAGAAAGTGATTCTCGTTCAAGTCAAGCATCAGGGTCTTGAAATTGCGATCCGGTGCCGCCCATACGCCCGATGCCTCGATATACTGGTTAATTTTCATATTGTTTTCCCATAAATGGCCTCTTCGCCGATTCGATACATGTGTTCGATTTCTTCGGGCGCAGTGTAGGAAACCGGAAGTCCGGTCGACTTCGACACCAGCAAGCTCTTTATGATGCGCGATATTTCGGCGCTGAAGGATACTGCGCGGTGGTAGGCTTCGGACAAATTCCGCCCCATCGTGGTGATGCCGTGATTCGGCATGACGATGCAATTAGTGTTTTGGATAAAACCGGCGAGCGGACTGATATCGAGCTCGAGATTGAGCGACTGCGGCAGGATGCAAGGCGGGTTGCCCATCACCAGAGCAGTATCGTTCGAGACATAGCACATTTCGTTGCCGTGCATGACTGAAAAATAGGCGATGACGTCGTCTGGATGCAGGTGAATCGTCGCATGTACATCAGGCCTGCAGCGAAATATTTCACGGTGCATCTGGTAACCGATACTCGGCCTGATAGACCCCAGCAATAACTCATTGGTTTCCAGGTCGATCGCGACGATGTGCTGTTCGCCCATCTCCTCGAGTGAAATACCGCGGTGCTTGGTATAGATGACGTCATTCCGGCCAGATTTTGGACGTTTTCTGATGGCGATATTGCCGAAGGTATTAGTGACCAGGGCGCGAGCACTCAATCGCTGGGCGTACAACAGGATATTGTACACAATGGCAGCATCGTCCCCGACGGATTCCGCGAACGGCCTCAACGGCTGCAGCTTAGTTTTCATTGACTAAAAGCTCCTTGTTTAACAGGTTGGAAGTCCATCCATGCGCTAGCATGTCGTGCAAGGCGCGCGCTGCGCCGAACCTGAGCTCGTATAATGAGCGCTCACTGTAAAAGGCTGCGTGCGGCGTCAGCACCACGCGCGGATTCGCCCGCAGGCTGGCCGAGGGAACGGGCTCGCTGTCGAGTACGTCGAGATAGGCGCCTGCGACACGGCCACAAGCCAAGGCCCGCTCCAGATCGGAGCCGTCGACGAGCGCGCCGCGCGAGGTATTGACAAGGCACATGCCTGCTTTACATCGGGAGAATAATTCCCAATTGAAGAAGCCACGGTTGGCCTGATTCAGTGGCATATGAATCGACACGATGTCGGCGGAACGCAATAATTCATCGAGCGTGGCGGGCTGCGCGTGGGCGGCCATGTCAGCGCCAGGATCAAAATGGCGTATCTGGTAACCAAATACCTGTGCGCGCTCGGCGACGCGGCGGCCGATAGCACCGAATCCGAGAAGGCCGAGCACGGTATCCTGGCAGCTTTTCAGTGCCCCCGGGTGGCGCCATGACCAGTGTCCCTTTTTAGTGTGTTCCGAATAGGCGAACAGCTGCCTTTGTGCCGCCAGGATGAAAGCCATCGTATGGTCGGCAACCTCATCGGCACCGATTCCTTGCAGGTGAGCACACAGGATACCTTTGCGGGTCGCAGCGGCGACATCGACATCATCGATTCCCACCGTGGCCTTGACGATGGCCTTGCAGCGATCCAGCTTTGCCAGCAACGTCTTGTCAACGGCCACGGAATGAAACGCGACGATCCCGACCGCCAGAGCCAGCATTTCGTCCGTTGGCCGGTTCGTGCGAACAATCGTGAAATCGGGACCGAACAGCTGCTCCTCCAGCGGCGTGTTATCGAGGTAATTGACAGTGCTGGAATCGATTAAAAGTATATGCATAGATAATCCGTCAGTAGTTCGACCATCGTCGCTGGCTTCATGGCACCGCGCAATCCAAATAAGTATTGCCTTGCCCAATCCCGAGTGCGCGCGCGCGCCGCACAATATGGTCGGACACGATGAGATCCTGGCTTGCATGGCCCACGCTGCGGAAATAACTCCGCCCGTTCGCTGGCCGCGGCCCGAAGTCGTTGTTCACCAGCATGCGCAGATCAGCCAGTTCCTCACTGCGCAGATACTGTCTCTTATACACATCTGACGCTGCCGACGAAT
>NZ_JASJVS010000124.1:0-2855 GCF_035019605.1 Undibacterium sp. 5I2
ACCGGGCCGTCAAGGCTAGACCAAACCGCTATGCCGTTCGTATTGTGCGAAAAACTGCTTAACTGAACGGCATTAGCCGTGGATGGCGGTATTTTTTTGCTCCGGACTTGCGATCAAGCGAACCAGCATACCTGTGGATTAAAAGTCACATGCACGACTAGTTAAAGCGCGTATCGGTAATTGCTTCGTCATATTTGCTATTTAAAATATGCCGTTTAACAACATCATACTGATACCAAATGAATAACTTTCGATGTCTTCCTGTTTTAACTTTATTGCCTGTTTCACTGGCATTCATGCTGGCTGGCTGCGGAGGAAGCACCAGCTCGGTCGCTCTGGTACCAGTACCTGTGCCGGTATCTATTTCCGCGCCAACTGGACTCGGCTATGTGGATGCAGCGCCCGTTCAAGATACGAGCAAAGTCTTACCCTATGTGAACTACGCATACACCAACCAGCGTGGATATGCCCAATATGCTACGGCAGACACCAATGCCGGCGTGCGCGTGGTAGCTGGTTTTCTGAGTCTTTGGACGCCAAGCACTTTACTTGTTGATGCCGGTGCGTCTGCGCCAGCGGTCGGTAGTTTTCCAGCTGTTACCACATCAACTTGGAAAGGCCTTCCCGGCGATCCTAGCGATGGTAAGAAAACCAATTCAGCTATTCTCGATGCGAATATTCAGTATGTGATCAATGCAACCGCCAGCCGAACTGCTGATCAAGCAACGGCCGCATACTTAGATGATCGTCGCAATAAAGGCTACAGTGTTGCCGACGGTATGGGACCGTTAACCACCGTCTGGCGAACTGCCACCGGTCAAACTACCTCGATTACCAGCGTCGCTGCCGATGCGGCAACGGTTCTGTATAACGACTCCGGCAACAATCTGGGGGTTGGTTCTTCTGCTGGAAATACAAGTTTTGGAACCGTGGTTGACTTCCTCAACAGTCCGGCCTTCGGCTCCACCGAGCCGGCCAAACGGTTTTTTAAATATGCACGTCCTTGGCGTTGGTCCGGCAGTGTCGCCCTGCTGCCAACTCTGGTTCCCGCGGTATCGACTACGCCGACAACGGATGGTGGCTTCATCAGTGGACATTCGGCCGAAGCGATGCGTGACGCCTTGATGATGGCATATGTCGTACCCGAGCGTTTTCAAGAGATGTTGTCGCGTGCATTAGAGTTAGGCGAAAATCGAATTTATGCTGGCATGCATTCGCCATTAGATGTCATTGGTGGGCGCATACAAGCGCAAGCAGTCATTACCGCTGCACTGTATGCCAATTCTGTCCAGTCAACGAGTAATCCTGACGGCAGCACAAGCACAGTGCCTGATATGCGTAACAAAGCTTATGCGCAGGCACACTCAAGCTTGATGACAGCTGCTGGCGTAGCGGATCAAGCCGCTTTTACTGCCTTTGCACATTCCGGCACTGCAGCAAATGATCGTTTTTCAAGCTGGTCGACTAATCAGGCTAATTATTTGCGTCGGTTGACATATGGCTTCAGCCAGATCGGCGATGCCAAGCAAGCGGCTGTCGTTCCTATGGGCGCAGAATTGCTGCTTGAAACTCGCCTGCCTTATTTAACTGCAGCACAGCGTCGTGTCGTGTTAAAAAGTACGGCACTGGCATCGGGTTATCCGGTCATGGATGATGCAGAGGGATGGGGGCGTCTCAATTTGTTCGCGGCGGCGGACGGCTACGGCAATTTCAACGGTGATGTCAGTGTAACGATGGACGCGGCACAAGGTGGATTTAATGCACTCGACAGCTGGAAAAATAATATTGCCGGCGCAGGTATGCTGATGCTTAATGGCACAGGAAAACTCCATTTAACTGGCAACAACAGCTACAGCGGCGGAACCATCCTTAATGGCGGTACGCTGATAGGCGATTCTGCTACGGCGTTTGGTACTGGTGACGTGTATGTTACCAACGGAACATTGAGCTGTAGCGCACCAGCAGGATTACTGCTTGGAGGGAATATGACCAGCTTACCTGCGGCAACATTGAATGTCGTTGTGAGTGCCATCGGTCAAACTTCAATTAATGTAGCCAAGGTCGCTACGCTGGCGGGAACACTGAATGTCAGCTTCGCTGCCGGAGTAACACCAGCGGTGGGTACCGTATTGACGATTGTTTCGGCGGGTACGGTACAAGGTACGTTCAGCAACATTATAGTCAATGGATTTCAAGCTACTCCGATTTATACCAGCAAAGGAATGCAGCTTCAAATTACCGCTTTAGCTTTGTAAATGTAACAACATACGCTATCGGCTGATTTTTACCGACAAGCATGTCCATACACCCGCCCTCAGCTCAACGCCTTGTGTCGTTGTAGCTGGGGTGTCGCGGATCACCGACTTTAACTTCACGTCTTGCTACAGCAAGGGGCTTTGGTCTCGCCGCCACGCCCGTCCGTTGCCGGTGCGTAGCGCCGGCACCAGTGGCTGCAACGGGTAGAAGATTCTCTGCCCTTGCAAATCGTTCGGCTCGTTTCAGTCAGGCGCGCGCTCACAAGCGGAACGTACCAGACCGTCAAACTCGCGCAGACTGGAAGCTTCAACCTTGAGCTTACGAATCTTGAGCAGATTCGCCAAGGCGTCTGAGGACATCTTCGTCTCCTATAAGAAACAGTTTTTCTTGCTCTAATACCCGCATTAAAAAATGCTGCTGTTCCTGCTGTCGTTTTCTGAATTCCGCCACCGTAAACTGCGTTGGATTAATTGGGCGGGCCAGTATCTGCTCGGCCGACGACAAAGCCGACAGCAGTGTCGTTTGACATCCTCGCCGCCCTAAAGGACAGGGATTCCTACGGCGCTCAAACAAAAACTGCTTGAGTCGCTTCGGTGGGT
>NZ_JASJVS010000125.1:0-2795 GCF_035019605.1 Undibacterium sp. 5I2
ATATAAGACGTTAGTCGAAATAATTTTGTTAAAGAGGGGGAAAGGAGGATACGTTCGCAAACATACGGCACGAGCACTTAAAAAATTCAATCCACTAATGGATGAAAAACTAAATAATTCTCTTGAAAAAGCTATTTCGAATGCTGACACAGCAGATCTAGTCGTGTTAGCTAAAGCTGTTCTTGCCGAACTAGGTGGGGAATTGAAAGATGGTTTTAAAAAACAAATGAGAGAAAGTGGGAGGCTTCCGCTTGTTAATCCAAACAAAGTAATCCGATGACCTATTAGATTTGTAGATATTTTTTAAATTATCACTTTATTCTGCAATGGAAAAGGATTGATGTAATTTACGTTGAGATTAGATCGTAAAGCCTATTTTTTTTATTCGCTAGTATTTAGTTATATAAATTAAGAACTAAATCGTAGCTCACTTGACATTGCTTGAAAGTGTCGAAAAAATGAATTGCTCATTTAATTATCTTACTTGATGAAATCTCTCCTCCAAACAGAATCGAGCGAATGCGGTTTAGCTTGCTTAGCCATGGTCGCAAGCCATTACGGCTACCACACTGATCTCGCGGATTTACGTCGTCAATTCTCGATCAGTCTTAAAGGAGCGACGTTAGCTCAATTAATGCGCCATGCGTCGGCAATGCAATTGTCCGCACGACCATTGCGCTTGGAATTGGAAGAGTTAGATCAGTTAGCTTTGCCATGTATTTTGCATTGGAACTTAAATCACTTTGTGGTCTTAAAAAAGATTACTAAAAATTGGCAAGGCAAAGTGACTTTGATTTTGCTTGACCCCGCAGTAGGTGAGCGTCGTGTTGCTTTGCAAGAGGCGTCGGCACACTTTACTGGTGTTGCTTGTGAATTGTCTCCAAGTGCGAGCTTTAAGCCCAAAGACGAGCGTAAAAAGATTGCTATCCGAGATTTAACCGGACACATCGTTGGCCTGCGTCGCGCCATTGTGCAAGTCATGGTACTAGCGTTGGCGTTAGAAATCTTTGCGATTACCTCCCCGTTGTTTAATCAATTTGTGGTGGATGAAGTCATTGTCAGTGGCGACCGCGAGTTACTGACGGTGCTGGTCATCGGCTTTGCTTTATTGATGGTAACTCAAACCGCGATCAGTCTGGCGCGTAGTTGGTTCTTGATGCGCTGGAGTATGGATATCAGTTTTCAATGGAGTTCTCGCGTATTTGCACATCTGACGCATTTACCGGTCTCTTTTTTTGAGAAGCGTCATCTGGGTGACGTGGTCTCTCGCTTTGGCAGTATTGGGGCGATCCAGAGTACGTTGACGAGTTTGTTTGTGGAGAGTGCCTTAGACGGTCTGATGGCCTTGCTGGCACTCGGCATGATGTTGTTATATAGCGTGAAGTTATCTGCCTTGGTAATTGTCACTGTCTTGGTGTATGCCGTATTACGCTGGGTGTTTTATCAACCATTTCGCGAGGCTTCGCAAGAACGTTTGGTCTTGTCCTCCAAAGAGAGTAGCCATTTTTTAGAAACTATCCGTGCGATCTCGCCGCTGAAATTATTTGGACGGGAAGAAGAGCGTCGTGCCCGCTGGCTTAATCTTAAAATGGATGTACAAAACCGCGATATCAAGACGCAGAAGATGTCGATCTTGTTTAAGATTTCTAATACCACCTTATTTGGTATTCAAAGTCTGGCTTTGTTTTATATCGGCGCTGGACAGGTCATGCAGAACGTCTTGACGGTTGGGATGCTAATGGCTTTTTCTAGTTACGCCAGCACCTTCTCAGGTCGTTTCTTTAACGTCATTGACTTGGTAGTCAACCTAAAAATGCTAGGACTGCATAGCGAGCGCTTAGCCGATATCGTCTTGGAAGAAGCTGAAATCGATACCGTACAAGAAACCGATATGTCTCGCATACAGCCAACGATTACACTTAAAAACCTGAAATTTCGTTATGCCGAGGGGGAGCCTTGGGTGTTAGACGGGATTAATCTGACCATTCCTGCAGGACAAAGCATTGCTCTGGTTGGCCCTAGCGGTTGTGGCAAAACGACTTTATGCAAAATCATTCTAGGTTTGCTTAAACCCACTGAGGGTGAAGTCTTGATTGATAATATTCCGACTAAGCAATTAGGTATAAATGCCTATCGCAAGCTAATTGGTACTGTGATGCAAGATGATGTATTGATGGCCGGCTCGATTCAGGACAACATCAGTTTTTTTGATGCACATACCAAGCAAGAACAGGTCGAGCACTGTGCTAGACAGGCGGCAATTCATGAGGATATTGCGGCCATGCCGATGGGTTATCAGACCTTGGTTGGGGACATGGGTAGTAGTTTGTCAGGAGGGCAAAAGCAGCGAGTCTTGCTAGCGCGTGCCTTGTACAAACAACCCAAGATTCTGGCATTAGATGAAGCCACGAGCCATCTGGATGTGCAGAATGAGCAAAAGGTCAATCAGGCATTGGGTACGCTGAACTTGACTCGCATTATGGTTGCACATCGACCAGAGACAATTGCCAGTGCGGAGCGCGTGGTGTCATTACAGAACGGGAAAGCGGTAGAAATACGTGCTACGTCAATCGACCGCGCTGAACTTAAGCCTGATCAATTTGAGTCGCTGGCAGAACTACAGATGTTGGTTGCCTGATTATTTCAACTAACCAAGCCAATATTCATTGGCTTGGTTTTGTTTTCTCAATGAGAAAAGTTTGAATCTCTCTTCGGTACTTTATAGTGGATCCACATATCCGGACAACAGTTTAAACTAGTGTCTGTCGAAAAGAGACGAGGCAGACCATGAGTGA
>NZ_JASJVS010000126.1:0-2717 GCF_035019605.1 Undibacterium sp. 5I2
GGAATGGGCGGTCACGTTAAAATGGAATGACTGGTCACGATGCCGGAATCACTGGTCACGTTCCTCCGGAATACCCAAAATTGCATGGACTCGAAAATCTCTTCAAAATCATCCGCATTTTCAGATACGTTAGGCAGCGATAAATTGGTTTCATGAAAAAAATAAGGTCTATTAATTTCAGAACTCCATGCTAATTGCCACCAATAGGGTCCTCAAGCCCGCCCGGCGCACACAAAAGCCTACAAATTAACTACGTCGAGCCTCAACCTCCTCAATCAGACAACAATCGAGGACGCTTGTACGTTTATAGCGGTCAACCATACCTTGTTTCATCGTGGAGTCTTGTGAATCAAATACATTCCAAATAGCATCCACTTCCTCATTAGGAATACGGAAACGCAGTTCCATTTGATAACGATGCATGCGTTCAAGTGTCGTCAACGCATACTTCCAATTGGGCAAAGGTTTTATTAATAATATTTCTTTCCGTAAAACCGATATCTTAGCCATTGGATGAATCAACACACGATACTCTCGCCCAAATTCGAACTCAACACCGATTGCTGATAGCCCGATGTCAAAACCATCGAGAAGACTACTTAAGGTTCTAGATTCAGTATGAAATGGAATCTCCAATATTCGATTGCCGATTTGAAATCGTTCAGAAAAAGTAGTACTACTGAGTTGAATTGCACCACGTTGAACCAAAGTGGTTAGTAAAATATCTCGATCCTGATTTGAAGCCGCCCATACATCAAGATCTCGAGGAGGCATGCCCGTTAGAAGAGATTTAAAAGCACCCCCAGCAAGAAAAAAACGCGCTGCGCAATCACTCCCTAATGCCTGCGCAATTTCACGACGAGCAAACTCAATGACATCTACATCATCAAAATGACATAACGGAAATGTATGGTGTGACCTGCAGACGTCCCTATAAGCTGAAAAAACACTGTTTTCTTCTTGCCAAAAAAAAGCTGCTTCCAAGAACAGTGGCCAGTCTTCAATTCCATAAGGCACCCCAAGCATTCTTGCAGCAGTCGCAGTAACAAGAGAATCATGCGTAACAAAAACATGAAACCCGGGGCGATTCAATGACGACGCAAGCATATGCTGAACCAAAAATCTTGCTGCCGAATCAGCATTTGCTATTCCTGGTAAAGATGTGTCCCGCTTTACCAAGTGATCCATGACACCCTCATGGCCAAGCTCTTTCCAATTCGTAAACGCCAATTTTCCGTCAATAACAAATACACCTGGATCACCTAGTAACCGGTCAGAATTAATCGGTAAAGTACTGATAGCCCCAGTCTGAATTGACTCAGCAGTCTGGATGCAGCGGACAAGTGGACTAGTATGAAGTGATCGTAGTCGATTACCAAAAATAGCGCCTAACTCATGCGAAAGCTGTTTGCCGTTAGCGGTAATCGGCAATCCATATCCCACATCATTGGGTGGCAAGTCATCACGCACCGAATGTCGAAGAAGTACGACAATCGGAATGTTTTTCGGAGCTTCTGAGATCCAATGAATTGTCGAATGTGGAATCTGATATCGAATATCCTCACTCACTTTGCGACTCCGACAAGAACTGTTGGAAGTGAGTTAAGTTTTACTGACTCATGAAAATAAAAACCTGCCGACTCAAGTAAAAGTCTATAACCACTCAATGTACGTTCTCGCCCACCGGTCGCCATCAAGAGATGAAGATCACACAGCCCTCCCGACATTTCGTCTTCGAGCAACAACATCTCTACAATAAAAATACGCCCGCCTATTGGCAAAGTTGAGCGCGCCCGTTGAAGAATTGCCAAAGCAGCCTGATCATCCCAATCATGTAAAACTCGAGCCAATAAAACAGCATCTGCATGTAACCCCCATGGTTGAAATAAATCTCCGCCATGAAACTCTATTTGCTCATGAATTCCAATCAAATTTCGAGCATGATCAATCACTTCAGGTAAATCAAACAGAGATATTTTCAAGGACTCGTATCGTTGGGCCAAATATTTGGTCAGCGATCCGGTTCCGCCACCTGCATCAATCAAATGTGTAATGGAATCCAGATTCAAGACTTCAGGTAAAGGTGCATAATCATGAAGAGCATAACTCTGCAGCATTCGATGGTGTGGCAATGTACGTTCACCATCAAGGGCTACCTGATTAAATATATCTGGCGCATGCCATTTATCGTTGCCACGAATTGCATCCGACAATCCATTCCACATAGGTGAAAGATACTGTTCATACTCAATCGCTGCATCAGCCAAAGTCATTGGATGCGCTTGCTGTAAATAAGCTCCTTTAGCCGTTACACTCCAAACCCCACGTGAATATTCAAGAAGATTTAACTCCCCGAGAGCTCGCAGTAAGCGTTTTGTAAGATCAAGTTTTAATCCACAATTAAGCGCTATTTTTTCAACCGCTGCCGGAAGAGATTCAAATATTTTCAACTCAACAGCGGAAGAAATCGTTTTAGTTTTCCAAAAACCGACCAGGTCTGTAGACAGTCTGGAAAATTCAGTTTGAATCGCAGATCGGAGTTCAACTACACAAACGCCCTCCTCATTAATAACTTCCAATCCACCGTCAAATCTCTCAACGCGTGCCTGGCTGTTATAAAAAGGCTCAATTGCTGCAAATCGGAGTTTTTCAAGCTAGTTGTCGCCTAAAAGTAAATTTTTATGCCGCCAGTTTCAGTTCTTGATATACGTCCTCAT
>NZ_JASJVS010000127.1:0-2366 GCF_035019605.1 Undibacterium sp. 5I2
TTCACTCATGGTCTGCCTCGTCTCTTTTCGACAGACACTAGTTTAAACTGTTGTCCGGATATGTGGATCCACTATAATCGTCAAGCACAACACACCCTTGAGAAGATAAAATCATCGACAAATGCAGATGTTCAGCAGAAGACGGTGTTGCTAAGTGGGAATAAAATCACTCCAATCGTGACAGAAGTCCTTGCTGCCGTTGATACTGATTCAATTAAACAAGGCGAAGAAAAGGTAGAACCAGTTCAACGCCCCATAAGCGCAAGTAATAAGGACGTCTTAATTAGCTTTGCATTTTTAGTTCTTCTTTGTTACCTAATATGGCACTTTATTCTGGCTCCTCTTGGACATTTCGTATTTGGAACTAGTGGTAAATTTCTTTACGGACAATATCTCTCTGCTGGTAACAATGCGATTGAATTTTTTGATGAGAAATATATTGATGGAGAGGTTCTAGAGGAAAAACGCACAGAAAATGGAAGATGTTATTTTGGATGGATTGAGCTTAAATCAACGGCAGTCTTAGGTCAGCCTTTAATTTCGAAACATACCAACATTCTCTACATATTTACGTATGAGCAAGATGGTCGATACTGGACGGGTTTTAGGGGATTAAATTACATTGATGATTTGAGGCAAAGTTGGGAAGAATACCAATGTGGTGAGTTCCCTAAAGGACGGAAATGAAGTGAGTTATCGAAATTGGGCTTTCTTATTTTTATTCCTTAGTTGATGTGTTGATTGGCGGATTTAATAACTTGGCTATCACGTGGGTAATTTGGTTTTGAGTAACAATGCTGGTGAGTTTTCTTAAAGAATAAAAGCCGTAAAAGCAAGAAATAAAGGCTGGATGAAAATTTACCTGAGGATTGCGTGAGGGTTCAATTAAATGCGACGAAACTGATTAGGGAGATGTTAATAAATAATAACTTGAAATTACAAATTTGTTGTAAATTTAAGTTTGTGTATTTTTATTACTAATCATAATGCATTGAAATCTGATTTCTTTGTATTGTTACCCAAATCTTAGCCAACTAGTTGAAAGAAATCTTCAAATGGGAATCGTCCAAGTAACCGCAAAAAAAGATTTTCTTGAATCAATAACATCTTCTCGTCCGATAGCGGCTTTGGCTGAATTAATTTGGAATGGATTTGATGCGGCCTCGAACAAAGTGGAGGTCTTCCTTGATATTAACGAAATGAATGGTCTTGAATCCGTTCGTGTACGAGATTACGGTGACGGTATAACGTTCTCTAAAGTCGACAAATTGTTTGGTAGTTTAGGCGACTCGTGGAAGAAAGCTGCTGTTCGCCAACATGGACGTTCATTACATGGAAAAAATGGAAAAGGCAGATTTAAGGCATTTTCTTTAGGCCATAAGGTTGAGTGGGCTACGACATTTAAAGAAAATGGGAAATCGCACTCATACAAAATTGTTGGCAATTCAACATCCCTTGATAATTTTAATGTTGGTAAAGTTGTAGAGGTCGATACGAATGTAAGTGGAACTGAAGTTACCATACACAATGTAGTTAGTGATTTTCGGTCACTAAAAGATGAAACTGCTCAAATGAGTTTGGCGAAAATATTTGCGGTGTTTCTTACTGAATATCCTGAAACCTCAATTGAGTATGATGGGAAAAATGTAGACCCTAATGCAGTTCAGCACCATCGAGAAGAGTATGACCTTGGCGAAATTGGACTTAATAGCGGTAATAGAGTACGTGTTTCGATAGTTGTTATTGAATGGAATATTCCTACTGAACGTGTTGTTCATTTGTGTGATGCGTCAGGAATCTCATTGTTTGAAACTCCTGCGGGTCAACAAATTCGTGCACCGGGCTTTAATTTTACTGCGTATATAAAATCTGATCATTTTCGTGAGTTAGATAAGTTGGGCCAATTGGCACTTGCAGATTTGCATGATGATGTTCAGGTTATTGTGCGTGCGGCAAAAAATAAAATGAAAGAGCACTTTAGAAAACGTTTGGCTTCTCAACATAGCCAGATTGTTGAAAAGTGGAAAGAAGAAAAAATTTATCCTTATGAAGACAACGATAATATTGATCCTGTCGAATTTGCAGAGCGACAGGTTTTCGATATTTTGGCTGTTAACGTACAAAGTTATTTACCTTCTTTTGAAGACTCTGATAGTAAACAAAAGAAGTTCACTTTCTTTTTGCTTGCCCAGGCAATTCGTCAAAATCCTGATTCCGTGCAATTTATTATCGGCGAAGTGCTTGGTTTAAAGAAAGAGGCTCAAGATGATCTAGCTTTACTGCTAGAAAAAACTATAGTGGATCCACATATCCGGACAACAGTTTAAACTAGTGTCTGTCGAAAAGAGACGAGGCAGACCATGAGT
>NZ_JASJVS010000128.1:0-2071 GCF_035019605.1 Undibacterium sp. 5I2
ATGATACCGACTCAATACCCTTTTGCGACAGCCTCTGAAGGCCGGGGTTTCAAACCCTAGTCAGATTTTTGATGAATTAAGGAAAAAAAACAGCTCGCCACGGCATCATTTTTCAGGGCAGACAACAAGGCCAAGAAAAATGGGGCCGCAGCAAGACTGTTATTTGACTAATGCAAACTACTCATTGCTGTCGACCGGGCGAGGCGAGGCCGACTTGATTGGTAACATCCTGGAAAAAAAAGACTGCTTTTTCTTTTCATTAACATCGAGCAAAAAAATATCGCTATTAAAGTCTATATCATCCGGCAATCGCGGTGATGACAGCGATTGAGAACGCTGGGGTTTGTGCGAATGATCTTGGCTAGTCGAGCGCGGTATTTTCTTTTTCTCAGTCTTCATCTCGAATACTTCACTATACTTCGAGTGCTTGGAATCGGCTGAATGCGATCTGCTGTGTGCTGCACCATCGGCTGATTCTTGATGGTACTTGGGAAGCGAAACATTCTTAAAGTCATCAGCGTAACGATCCCAATTGCGATCGAGGTATTCGGCTACTTTATGACGCATCGCCTTAACCGTTTTTTGTGATATATCCTTACCCAGTGCCCCATTCACCGCAGCATAGAGACTCGTCGCATCGTCCCATTCACGCTTATGCTGGTATTGATAGCCGTGCTCATGCGCACGTATGCGCGGAGCGTTCAGATTCACCCTCTTTTTAATTTGTTCAAGATTCAAAACTTCTGTGTGACCATCCGGCTTGAACAGTATGCCGCTGTTTCCATCGGGATTAAACTTAAAGGCACTCTTGATAACGCCGGTACCGATAAGGAGGGGCAGCAAAGTATTGCCTTGATCGAGACCAGCCTCGACCGCAGCAACAACGGCTTTGCGACGCCCGTTTGCTTTGTCATTATCAGCTGCCGTCGGACTGCTTGGTGCCGAGCTTGGCACAGAGGCCGTTGGTGGCGGTGCCGATTCCGCCTGCTGTGCTTGTTTTGGCGGCTGTGGCGGCACTGCGTCTTGCGGATGCGGCGCTTGTTCACCTGGCATGTCAGCATCGGCAGCCCTTGCGCCGCTCGGTGTCGATGTTGGCACGGAACCCGGTAATGCCGACGGCGGGATTGAACCGGCTTGCTGGGGCTGTTTTGGCTGTTTTTGCGCGCCTACCCTATCCGCCTCGGCAGCCTTGGCACGTTTCTGTGCAGATGTCAAAACGGATTTAGGTGCCACCGGCGCTGGGACCGAGTTCGCGTGTTGTGGCGCTTGTCCGCTTTTTAACTGAGCGCGAGTACTAATGAGATCCTTTGGGTTTATCCTGTTTTTCGAATAGGCAGCATCGAGGTTATGCTGCAATTTACGCATGAACTCCTGCGCCGAATCGAGCTCGGACGTTTGATATAAGACCGGTGCCGTGGCAGATTTTTGCTCAGATTTACTCTCAGCAGCATGCTTATCCGCTTGCTGCCCAGCCTCAACATGACCATCATCGGTCACACGGAAACGAGAAAATTCTCCCTCTGGTTCATTTTTTAAGGCTTCCAAGATCTTGCGCACCGCAGGAATGTTCACATTAGAACGACCAAGCGCATTGAAAGCGGCATGAAAAAAACAATTGCCGTCAGGCGGCACGTCAATCCAATTGTCGCCGTCGCCGTACAGATAGTGATTATTCTGAACATACAACAAACGCACATCATCAACAGCCGCCGCCGCCGCATCAAGAGAATCACCTTTCGTCGTGGCATTGTCAGGACAAATTCGTGTAGCAAATGTGATCGGCATTTCACCCGAAGACTGATGATAAATCGTTATTGATCTTGGACTATTCCAAAGAGGAGAAGCAACCAAGAGATGCGGCAGCAGATCGCCATCACTGCAATTCCAAACGCGATTCTCGCCGATTTTTTGGGACGACTGTTCTCTTCGCGCGCCTACATCTTCAGACGAGCTTGCCGATGACGCGAAGACAGTCGATTGATTCGCAGAGCGAAAACTGTAATGGTCTAATGTTTACGGACACCTCAATAGGAGGAATAATTACCTAAACGAGGAAAATAAAGATGACTGG
>NZ_JASJVS010000129.1:0-2024 GCF_035019605.1 Undibacterium sp. 5I2
ACTCATGGTCTGCCTCGTCTCTTTTCGACAGACACTAGTTTAAACTGTTGTCCGGATATGTGGATCCACTATAATCGACAGTTTTTTAGCAGATTCTGGTACCTTAGTTTTGAACTCCGATGACTATATTAATGTCAGTGACCTTCTCAGTAGTTACTTTGGTAATGAACCCCCGTTTCAGAAGGAAAATAACAAAAAATCTGAGTTTCCAGACGCAATTGCGTTAAAGACCCTTGAAAATTGGGCGTTAGATGAGGATACCGAAATAGTTGTTGTATCCAGAGACGGTGATTGGATATCGTATTGTGAAATATCCGATAGGTTGCATCATGTAAAAGAACTTGCAACTGCGCTTGCACTTTTTCAAACACCGGACGAGGCCGTCCAACATATGATTAAGGGTCTGCGACGAGACTTAAATGATGGAAACTCGAAAATTTTCTTAAGGATTGAAGAGGAAATTAAAGACTTCGAATGGAGCGAAGCTGTTATCAGTGATGTTTATTCACAATTTGAATATGAAGAAGATGAGTTTTATGTTGAGTTGAATAAATGTACATTTGAAGATGTGCCAAATGCCATTAAAGTTACTGATATTGATCAGGAGGGAGTCTCTGTAATTTTTAGTCTCCAAGTGCAAGGTACATTTATTGGAAGTTATTCATTTCAGAAATGGGATGGAATTGATAAAGAATATATTTCTATGGGAAACGGTCTAGTCACGGATAATTTCGATGAATCGGTTTCTATTGTTTTGCGTATTCCTAACAAATCAAATGAAGTAGATGATATTGAGCTTGAAATAGAACCAAATACATTGCATTTTGAATTTGGTGAGATAGAACCTGATTGGATGAGTGGACGAGATAATGTTGATTAACTTAGATTAAGTTGGTTCCCAGAATTTTTCGCTGCTATGTTGTCATGGTACTGTTCAATTCGGAACAATTTCTAAAGAATAGAAGCCATCACAGTAAGGAAATAAAGGCCATCACATTTTCGCTCACAGCAGCCATCGCCGGAAGTTGTCAACACCCTTGAAACCCGCGTAGAATGTGGGGATCGCGGGTGTAGTTCAATGGTAGAACGGCAGCTTCCCAAGCTTCATACGAGGGTTCGATTCCCTTCACCCGCTCCAGCTTACGAACTTTGCTGATGTTTTTCGGCCAAACGTTCCGCGCAAGCCGATAGCCGATATGCCCCAAACACAGTCGCTGTCCTTGGCTCGCTGTTTTAATATGCCCTTGACCAGGCTTTGCCTCTACCCGGTGTCGGCTGAGGTGCGCAAAAGAGACGCCAACAGGCCCTGCTTGCGAACCGATATTTCCACTACAGCAGATCAATCGCAGCTCTGCTCGCCCCACCACAAGTTTGACCAGATGCGCGACCAGCCTCGTCCAAGCGATCGCTTGGGCAGCAAACTACAGGAAAGCCGTCGAGTTTGGGCAGGGAAGGATAGCGCGGATGAGGAAGCCGTCCTTGCCTGGTGATTGAGTGAGATGTTTTCTGTTGCTCAATATTTTACAATTTTTAAGTCTCAGAATGTAAAACCAGCCACTCGCGCATGGCCTCGTTTACACGAGTCTGCCAGCCGCGCCCGCTAGCCTTCAAGGCTACCAGCACGTCTTGGTCAAAGCGGATCGTTGTCGCCACTTTGGGCGCAAGCTTCACACTGCCGACTGGACGACCACGCCGCCGAACCTCAATTTGCTCCGGCCTGGTTTTTCGCCCCTCCCCTCGTAGCCCGTCATCAATGCTCCGCAGCAAAGCTGCCTCGAATTCGAGCATTTCCGGATCGATCGCTGGCTTATTTCGTCTTGTCATCAAATTTTTCCTTCACCTTCAGTAAAAACTCTGGTCGCTAATTGTCGAATTTCGCCTTTGCGTAAACCAGCAACAACACGATTTCACCGCTCAACAGCTTCGTGAATTGGCATCCTCCCCGCCCTAAAGAGGCTGTCGCAAAAGCCTGATGGACGTTTTTTACACCTGAAACACCGCATACCTCGTCATTCCCGCATGCT
>NZ_JASJVS010000130.1:0-1906 GCF_035019605.1 Undibacterium sp. 5I2
CATTTTCAGTTAACCACGAACGCCGCTGGGTTCCTGCCAAAAGCGCGCAGGAATGACATGGCCACCAGTTAGGGTAACGATACCGACTCAATACCCATTTGCGACAGCCTCTGAACGACGGGGTTTTACGCGCAAATCCGATAATAATCTTGCCCGCCGACCCCAAGGTGGTATCGCCGTCCAACGAAAGCGAATCCCTTGCCCAATTCCAGCAGAAATTCTTTTAAATGTTCAATCAGTCCATTTTCAAGGTCTCGTTCCTTGGCTTTTGGTCCTAAAGACAGAAAATCAAAGATCATTGGGTCTTTAATTAATTGCTGCGCTAACTCTGATTGAGGAGATGGTAGTGTCGTTTTGAAATTTGTAATGGCAGCGCCGAAACGGTCAATAGCTCGACTCTCAATCTGATGAATAAGAATAGCCAAACTCCAGCCTTGGGTGATGGCAGCTTTTGCATACCATACTCGGTCGTCGTCTAGGGAAGCGCAGATTTAATCGCTGTGGAATTGTCCGTTGCCAATGAGGATGCAATGCAAGGCGCCTTTCGGTGTCAATAGTCGACTATTGACACCGAAAGGCAACGCAGCAGTGCGCCTCAGTGGCAGCGGACAAACCGCTTGGATTAAATCTGCGCTTCCCTAGCTGAAGCTTGTCAAGCAGAGCACAATTATGCGACCAACTGATTTGTGCAGACACTGTCTGCACAAATTGCTCATCAGAGTATGCCTCTGCAAATGCCCTCATATATTTTAGATTTCGACTGGAAAAACCCTTAATGCCGGGAAATTCTTTATTTAGGTCAGCCGCTAATTGATCAATCACCTTAGCACCCCATCCTTGCCGCGACTGCTTCTCAAGAATATCTTTACCAATTTGCCAGTAAAGGTGTATTTGTTCTTTATTAACAGCTATGACTGCACGCGTTTGCGCGGTTCGAATTCGTGTTTTAAGATCTGATAACCAGTCAGCATAAGCAGATAGTTGAACTGACGTCATTTAATTTCCTTTTGCATTATTTTGCTAAAATCACTCACGCAATACGAATCAGCGTAAAACCGAAAATAAACAAAGTCAATCATAAAATACGATTTAATAATTAAATAACTGAGCATGCAAAAATACGAAATCTGCCCGACGAGGTACACCGCGCATTGCGGGTGCAGGCCGCTCAACATGGGCGTAGCACCGAAGCCGAAGTCCGCGAAATTCTAGCAGTAGCGGTCAAGCCAGAGACACGCGTTCGTCTGGGTGATGCCCTCTCGGCTTCAGGGTGGGCGGGTCGATCAAGGGCACTTTTTTTTCTGTGAAATGCACACGTCCTGCTGCGCCTGAGCAGCACAGATATAAAAGGCGCGTGCGCGCCACTGGATTGCCGCCTGCGCGGCAATGACGAATTGGGCGACTGGGTAGATGCGTGGATGCGAGGATGCGTAATCGACCTGGCCTGTTCTCGCCTCACCAGTCGCACGTAGGCGGGAATCCAGTGGCACATATCGCCCGCAGCCTGGCGGCGGTTCCGGCTGACAAGCCCTTACCCAACAGACGCACGCACAGTCGAATGTAGACCAATCGAAACAAATTCCAATAAATTGAAGCAATACTGATGTATTGCATCAATATCCGAAATTAAATATGCTCAAAAGAAACTATTTATAAATCATCTATTTAGTTTTAACAATTTGCTACAAATCAACAACACTCATACACATACAGATGAAAATTTATTTTCATTCCGAGTAGAGTGTCCTTCAAGCAAATGTTTTTCCGACCCGGGTTTTGCTGCATTTCCTCCCCAATGCCCCACTTCAGTAACCGCTAGCGCTTGACTCATTGTAGTGGTCAAGTTATTTCGGACACATCAATAGGTTTTTTTTCTGCCATTTCTTTTTCGTAAATCATGGGCGGC
>NZ_JASJVS010000131.1:0-1893 GCF_035019605.1 Undibacterium sp. 5I2
TGTAAAAAACGTCCATCAGGCTTTTGCGACAGCCTCTGAAGGCCGGGGTTTCAAACCCTAGTCAGATTTTTGATGAATCACCGCATAAGCCTGATAACCTTGCAGATACCGATCGATACCGGGATTAATGCCGGCCGCCGGCAAGGCTTCCATATAACGGCTATGCGACAAGCCACGAATCAGGAGACGTTCGCGTGGTGCAATCAGTAAATAGCCACCGCTGCGGCCGTAACGGTTACGGATATAGTCATCGAGAAAATTCGGTGCACGCAGCCCAGTGACCCCGGCCAGCGCGCCGATCACGTTTTTCTGCCTATCATAAACCGGCACCACCAAATGGAATTGAGCCTCATTGCTAAGCGAATCCAGCTGCGGCACACTGACGCCGGCCGAACGCTGCTGCAAGGCTGCCGCGACGGTTGTATTGCTCAAATAATTTTCGCCTACATGGGTTTGCTTGCTGTCCGCCACCACGATACCATCCAGCGTGCAGCAATGCGTAAACATAATAAGACAAGGAGCACATGCACACTAAAAATAGTAGACATGTGCTCAGAGTGATTTTTGCGTGGATAGATCGCCAAGGGCACAATCTCCATGCCATAGGATGATTTCCCCAATGATTCAGGTTCATAGCAAGAAAAAAAACTGACAAATAATTGCACCCAAATATGCTTCATGCAGCACGGCTGTGAGCGAGTATATTAAACAAGCACAGGAGCAATCCACGCTACCCCTGCCTCGACTACCTCATTTTTTTAATTTTTTGTTGGACCTCTTCCCCATCCTGAAGATGGCTGTCGCAAAAGCCTGACGGACGCCTTTTTCCACCGCAAACATACGCCGCGGGGTTCCTGCCAAAAGTTCGCAGGAACGACGTGATGGCCGACTGGACTAATAATGCCGATTGAAAACCCGTTTACGACCTCCTCTGAAGCGCCGCGCTTTCTTCAGATCTGATAAATACCTGAAAACAGGTAGTCCTTATCAAGGTAATCCGGTATTCGTGAGAGCCATTTTTTTCCTTAAGCTGAGGCACTGAGCAAACGAGATGGCTGCGACCAATGGGACAGACGACCCCGATCCAGGAACAGCGCAGTTTCCTGCCTTGTAGCGCCAAATCTGTGCCAGCTATCAATAAACATTCATAGGGGGAGAAATGGAAACACTGCTCAATGCGCCATCAGCCTTGGAACGCGATTTGATGTTCTCGGATGCTGCTTATGCTGAGAAGAACCTGCCCGCTGCCTTACTATCTTTGCCGTCAATGGTTGCTTATGCCGCCAAACAACAGCTGGATAAAGCATTGTGGCAAGAGTCGCTCAGCGCATTGGAATCGCAGATGGTGTTTACTCGTCGCAAGCTTAAAATCGATGAAAAATTATACCTTTATGGCGAGCGGTTTGAACGCTTGTACTTGGTCAGCTCTGGCTTATTCAAATTAATGAATTTGAGTGTCGATGGACGTGAGCAAGCGATCGGCTTGTATTTTAAAGGCGATTGGCTGGGTTTTGACGGCATCTCGGGCGGATGCTATAGCTGTTCCGCCGTTGCACTTGATCGCAGTGAGGTATGGGTCGTCAATTACGAACGTCTGCTGCAAATTGGCATGTCGGAACCGCGGCTGCTGCGTTTATTATTCCGTGCCATGGGCATGCAATTGGGCCAGCATCGCAATTGGATGCTATCGATGGGTACCTTGCCGTCGGATGCGCGGGTATGTGATTTTTTACTGCAATGGGCCAATGCGCTGGCCGAGCGCGGTTTGCGTACTGATCAATTTAATGTGCATTTGAGTCGGGCCGATATTGGTAACTTAAAGTGGCCCCCTAAGTCCAGACAATTATTCAAAGAGTTTAAGATAGTGCCTGTTTCTGCCACAGCTGCGCGGCG
>NZ_JASJVS010000132.1:0-1860 GCF_035019605.1 Undibacterium sp. 5I2
TCACTCATGGTCTGCCTCGTCTCTTTTCGACAGACACTAGTTTAAACTGTTGTCCGGATATGTGGATCCACTATACACATCAGCTTTCGTCTTTGTACGATGCCCAGGGCAATAAGCAATTTCATTCGGTGATTGTGGTGACTGATCGCACTGTGCTTGATGCGCAATTGCAAGACACCATCGCCCAGTTTGAGCATACCGATGGCGTGGTCGGGCGGATCAATAATCAGGAAGGTGATGGTTCCAAATCAGAAAAACTCGCCAAGGCTTTGGAAAACTCGCAGCCGATTATTATCGTCACGATACAAACCTTTCCGTTTGTATTGAAGGCGATAGAAAACAGCGTCAGCCTGAAAGAACGTAACTGCGTAGTAATCGCCGACGAGGCGCATTCTTCACAAACCGGTTCCACCGCCCGGCAACTGAAAGAGGTGTTGATGGTAGAAGGCGTGGGCGATGATGAGGCGGAACTGACCACCGACGATATTCTGGATGCCGCAGTCGCCTCGCGTCGCGCTTCGAAAAACCTCAGTTACCTGGCCTTTACCGCCACGCCCAAGACCAAGACTTTAGAACTGTTTGGCCGCTTACCGCGCCCGGATGAAGCGCCGTCCAAGACCAATAAGCCCGCCGCCTTCCATGTGTACAGCATGCGTCAGGCGATAGAAGAGGGTTTTATTCTCGATGTGCTGAAGAACTACACCAATTACAAAGTCGCCTATAACCTGGCGATGAAGATGAAGGATGCCGATCAGGAAGTCGAGAGCAAGCGTGCCAAGGTCAAGCTGAATCAATGGGTGCGCCTGCACGACTACAACATCAGCCAAAAAGTGCAAGTGATCGTCGAGCATTTTACAACCCAAGTGATGGGTTTGCTGAACGGTCAGGCCAAAGCGATGGTCGTGACCAGTTCGCGCAAAGAGGCGGTGCGCTATAAGCAGGCTTTCGATAAGTACATCACCACCCAGGGCTATCAGAATATCCGCGCAATGGTGGCGTTCTCGGGTGAGGTGGAATTTACCGATAAAGATCCGAATTCAGAGGCGGTGCTGGGCAGTCAGTTCACCGAGATGAATATGAACCCGCTGCTCAAAGGACGCGACATGCGCAAAGCCTTTGATACCGACGACTACCAAGTCATGATCGTGGCGAATAAATTTCAAACTGGCTTCGACCAACCCAAGCTCTGCGCCATGTATGTGGATAAAAAGCTGGGCGGGGTGGAGTGCGTGCAAACCTTGTCGCGCCTGAACCGGATTTACCCGAGTAAGGCCGAGACCGGCACCTTCATTCTGGATTTCTTTAATGAACCGGAAGAAATCCTGGCCGCCTTCCAGCCTTACTTCCAGACGGCAGAGCTGGCCGATGTGTCTGACCCGGATTTGATTTTTGATTTGAACGACAAGCTGCGCGCTGCCGGTATTTTTAGCTGGACGGAAGTCGAGCAATTCTGCGCTGCCTTCTTTGTCAAGAGTAAGAGCAATGCGGCGATTGCGAATATCTGCAAACCCGCCGTAGAACGCTGGCAGAAACGCTATAAGTCGGCCGTAGAGGCGTACAAGCAAGCGCGCGATATGTTTGAACGAACTAAAAAGTTTAATGACGTCATCATGATTACTAACGCCGAAAATGCCTTCAAAGAGTGCAAGAAGGAAAAAGACGCGTTAGAAATTTTCAAGAAAGATCTCGGTACTTTTGTCCGCTTTTATGAATTCATGTCGCAGATCGTCGATTACGATGACAAAGACTTGGAAAAGCTCGGCCTGTACGCCCGCAACCTGCGTCCCCCATCTGTCAGACTACTTGTCGTGTAACTTTTTAAATTGAACCGATCTCATTGAAGTCTGTTTGTTTGTGTTT
>NZ_JASJVS010000133.1:0-1779 GCF_035019605.1 Undibacterium sp. 5I2
TTTACCGGAATTGAGCGAAAAGCCCCGTCTCTTCAGGTCGGGGATGGATAGCTCGGAAGGCGAAGCCTTCCTTGCCTTGAACTCTTGATTTAGTGTGGCGTTTGTTGTTGCTCAATGTACTTGCGAATCACAGCAATAGGAGCGCCACCACAGCTTCCAGCAAAGTAGCTGGGCGACTATAAAGCGCCACCCCATAACTTCTTTTGAATGCTCGGATATTTTTTCTTTCGAATCATCAAACTTGATATTCCCTTGAGACTATTGACCAGTTTTGACACGGCCACTTTAGGCGGGTAGTTCAGCAACAGGTGAACGTGGTCGTCCTCACCGTCAAACTCCACCAGTTCCGATTCAAAGTCATTGCAGACACTGGCTAATATTGGGCGTAAATCGTCAAGAATGTCTTTTGTGAATACGCCACGTCGGTATTTTGTCACAAAGACCAGATGTACATGCATCATAAAAACGCAGTGTCTTCCCTTACTAATATCGTTGTTGTCTTCGCTCATAGACCAGAGTAGGATCGAACTATGCAAAGACTTCAAGCCTTTAAATACGAACTGATGCCAGACGGCAAACAGCAGCGCGACATGCGCCGCTTCGCTGGCGCGTGTCGGTTCGCCTATAACAAGGCTTTAGCGATGCAAAAATCCTTATACGAACAGGGTCAGAAAAAACAGGGATATGCTGGCCTGTGCAAAAGTCTTGTAGGATGGAAGGCAGAGACGACTTGGCTGACAGAAACGCCATCTCAGGCATTGCAGCAAACATTGAAGGATTTGGAACGAGCCTATAGCAATTTCTTCGCCAAACGTGCCGACTTCCCTCGCTTCAAGAAAAAAGGGCGGGGGGATAGTTTCCGTTATCCTCAAGGATGCAAATTAGATCAACCCAACAGTCGTATATTTCTACCTAAGCTCGGCTGGATTCGTTACCGCAATAGTCGTGACGCGTTGGGTGAAGTGAGTAATGTCACTGTTAGTCAGTCTAACGGCAAATGGTTCGTTTCGATTCAAACCGAGCGCGAAGTTGAGCAGCCATTGCCAACGGCGACAAGCGCCATCGGCATCGATGTCGGCATTGCGCGGTTCGCCACCATGAGCGACGAGAGTTTCATTGCGCCGCTCAATAGTTTTAAGAAACATCAGCAGCGCCTTGCACGCTATCAACGTCGCATGAGCCGCAAGCTCAAGTTCAGCAGTAACTGGAAGAAGGCGAAAGCCCGCGTCCAGAAGATTCACACCGTCATCGCTAACACCCGAAAAGACTTCCTGCACAAAATCACAACGACGATCAGCCAAAACCACGCGCTCGTTTGTATTGAGGATTTGCAAGTACGGAACATGTCCAAGTCTTCCAAGGGCAACAGCGAACAACACGGCAAGATAGTGAAACAGAAGTCCGGCCTGAATCGCTCCATTCTCGACCAAGGCTGGGGCGAGTTCAGGCGGCAGCTCGACTACAAGGTGTCGTGGAATGGCGGCACGCTGCTGGCCGTTCCTCCACACAACACCAGTCGCACTTGCCCGTGCTGCGGTCACGTATCAAAGGACAATCGGCAAACACAAGCAAAATTCTTGTGCGTCGATTGCGGCTATGAAAATCACGCCGATGTGGTTGGTGCGATCAATGTTTTAGAGCGGGGATACCGCTTGTTAGCCTGTGGAGAGTCGGCGCAGTCAGGCCGCTCGATGAAGCAGGAACCCACCGAAGCGACTCAAGCAGTTTTTGTTTGAGCGCCGTAGGAATCCCTGTCCTTTAGGGCGGCGAGGATGTCAA
>NZ_JASJVS010000134.1:0-1734 GCF_035019605.1 Undibacterium sp. 5I2
CGCAGCGGAACCCATTCCCTCAAGACGTTAAGGTTTGCTTTTTGATTTTGAAGTTATACGGCTAAAATGACCGGCGATCTTCAATCTGGTTGTTACCTCTCTTTTTAACTTATTGAGCGAGGCAACAATGGCAACCTATTCCGCTGCATTTATTGAGCAGGCATTACAGAAGGCCTATTCCCGTGGCGACCGAACAATCATGTCAGTGGCCACTGATTTAAATTTGAATCACCACACGTTGAGATATTGGATGAAAAAGAAGTCAGCACTGGCGGGCAGTCCGGCGTCAGAAAAAGAAAAACGACCGAGCGACTGGACGGTAGAAGAACAACTGCAGGCACTGCATGAGAGCCATGCGTTAGCGGGAGAGCAGCTTCAGGCATGGTGCCGTGAACGTGGTTTATTCCCGCATAATTTAACCAGTTGGAAATCTGCTTTTTGCGCCAGCGGTAAAGAGGCCGCACCCAAAGCTGGTGAAGTTAAATCGCTGAAAGATGAAAACGTCAAACTCAAGCGTGAGCTGGCCCGGAAAGACAAAGCTCTGGCGGAGGCGGCAGCACTGCTGGTTCTGCAAAAAAAGTTCCGTGCGCTTTGGGAGGACGAGGAGTAATGACCCCAATCCCGGAGCGCAATAACGTATTGACACTGGTAGCTGAAGCGGTGGTTTCAGGCGCACGTCAGGAACGTGCCTGCGACGTAATTGATTTAAGCGAGCGTACGCTGCAGCGCTGGAAAATTGATCAGGTGACTGAGCAAGCAGACCGGCGAACAGGGCGTGTGCAGGTACCTCAGAATCAGCTTAGTTCAGAGGAACGACAACAGGTTCTGGCCATTGCCAACTCGCCGGAATACGGCCATCTGCCGCCAAGCCAGATCGTTCCGCGATTGGCTGATGATGGAATTTATGTCGCATCGGAGTCAACGTTCTATCGCTTACTCAAGGCTAAAAATATGCTTGTGCACCGTGGCGAAGAAAAGCCAAGGCAACCCCGCAACAAACCACGTGCTTTAAAGGCAACCGGGCCCAACCAATTGTACTGTTGGGACATCACCTATTTGCCGACAGAGATCAGAGGCATCTATTTTTATCTCTATATGTTCATCGATGTATTTAGTCGCAAAGTGGTCGGCTGGCAGGTATTTGAAACCGAAAGCAGCGCGCTGGCCAGCGAGGTGATGAAGGACATTTGTGTGCGAGAAAAAATCGCACAAAATCAGGTCGTTCTTCATTCGGATAACGGCAGTCCGATGAAGGGCTCCACGATGCTGGCCATGCTGCAGGTGCTGGGCGTCATGCCGTCATTCAGTCGTCCTGCCGTGAGTAATGACAACCCGTTCGCCGAAAGCTTTTTTAAAACATTGAAGTACTGCCCAGTATATCCACGTCGCCCATTTAAGGATCTCCTGGCAGCCAGGAATTGGGTTACTACATTCATGCATTGGTATAACGAAGAACACCGGCACAGTGCCATTCAGTTTGTAACGCCAGCTGAACGCCATGCCGGTCTGGATGTGGAATTATTGATTCGACGTGAGCAATTGTATGCGGCGGCAAAAGCAAGGAACTCGAATCGCTGGAGCGGTGCTACTCGTAACTGGGACCGCGCCAACGTTGTTGACTTAAATCCAGACAAAACTAACAAGGAAGCATTAAATCATGAGGACGTATATCAAGAACTGAAACTGGCGGCATAAAAATTTACTTTTAGGCGACAACTAGCTTGAAAAACTCCG
>NZ_JASJVS010000135.1:0-1586 GCF_035019605.1 Undibacterium sp. 5I2
TGATGGTGCTGTTGACTTCGTCTTCGCCATCACCATCGTTGCCCATTGCCATTGCCATAATTATACTCTTTCACATTACACTGCCCACGCTTGACAGCGGCGGGCAGTCGTACCAGTAGTCAAAGTCGACCTGTCAGTCCGCTGTTAAGCAGCTTTTTTAGCGACTTTATGCATGTTACCCGACAAGACCACCGAGTGCAGATCGGCCGAGAAGGCGCGCACTTCTTCCATCGAGCTCTTGTTGCGACGTACCAGGAAGTTGTAACCGAGTACAGCCGGAACCGCGACGGCCAAACCGATGGCGGTCATGATCAGCGCTTCACCAACTGGGCCGGCGACTTTATCGATCGATGCTTGACCGGACATACCGATGGCTGTCAAAGCATGGTAAATACCCCAGACGGTACCGAACAAACCGACGAACGGTGCAGTCGAACCAACGGTAGCCAAGAACGCCAAGCCATCTTGCAAGCGACTTTGTACTTTTTCGACGGCGCGGTGTATCGACATCGACACCCAAGTATTGAAATCTATTTGCTCCAGCAACAAGCCTTCATGGTGCTCAGTAGCTTTGATACCGGAATCGGCGATGAAACGGAATGGGCTGCCTTCTTTCAGGGCAGCAGCACCGGCTTGAACCGAAGCGGCTTTCCAAAATTTAGTGCGGGCTTCCGAAGCTTGACCGGCCAGTTTGAACTGGTCGACGATTTTCGTGATGAGGATGTACCAGCTACCCATAGACATGATGAACATGATGATCAGCGTGCCTTTGGCGACGAAATCGCCGGTTTTCCAGAGTGCATCGAGACCGTATGGGTTGTCGATCACTTCTTTAACCGGTGCAGCGGCGTCCATCGGTGCGGCAGCCGGTGCAGCTACCTCAGCGGCGGCAGGGGCAGCAGCAGAGGCGGCCGGAGCAGCGGCTGCATCAGCGGCGTAAACAGGTGCAACCGAGACGGTGGCGGAAATCGCCAGCACAGCGGCGGCGAACAAGGCGGAGAAACGAATAGTCATGGTGTTTCCTTTAACTAAGATCAGATAAATAAGCGGGACTTCAACTGCGGCTGAATCATTCCCTGTTTGCTGTGCGAAGCATAGTGCAAAACCTTGCACGATGCCGTGTCAAAAAGTAGCAATCAATCGAGGCGCCACACGTACTGCACTTTGGTCCAGGTCGCTTGCGGTTTGCCATCGACGGTACCCGGTTTGTTTTTGCAAGCGCCCGACATCAACTGCAAGCGCACGGCATTATCCAAACCACGGAAACCGCTGGACTTGTCGACCTTGACTTCAGTCACCGCACCATCGGCACCAATCAAGACCGATAACAACACGGTCCCGGTTTCTTCATTGCGCAAAGATGCACGCGGATACTCAGGCTTGCAACCGGCCACATTGAAGTCTATGACGGCCGCAATCGTGCTCGGTCCGGCTGCGGCTTTCGGTGCTTCCACTGGGACTGCCGGTGTTTTGGCAAACACTTGCGGTTCCGGTTTGACATTCGATACCGCAGCAATCGTATTTTGCGGCTGAACTTGCGGCTGCACCTGCACTTCCGGTGGCGGAATGAACGGTGGTGGCGGTGC
>NZ_JASJVS010000136.1:0-1445 GCF_035019605.1 Undibacterium sp. 5I2
TTCACTCATGGTCTGCCTCGTCTCTTTTCGACAGACACTAGTTTAAACTGTTGTCCGGATATGTGGATCCACTATAGATGTCGCTTTGTTCATTCCATAGTAAACCGAAGTCTTGCATTGCGCCCAGCGCTACTGGTGTGCTGTGATTATCCCACGCCAAGCTCTGCCCGGTTAAGGCATCGCGGCGATACGGTTGGCCTTGCCAGCTCAATCCGGCTATTTCTGTGGCCAGTTCGGCTTGCCGCAGTAAGCCGAGGCGCTCGCGGTTTGCTGCCGGTAAACGTTCCGCCAAGGCGCCGAGTTCAGTGAAACTGACTTGGTTGAGGATGAGTTCACATGGCGCTTGCCAGTGCAGTCGGATACGGCCGCCGGCCGGGTGCAGCAAGCTCAGGTGTTGGCCCTGTATCTGGCTGCTCCAGTCGCTCCACCGCTCGCTGTGCAGGCTGAGTTTGCGTCGGCCTTGTTGCGGCTGGCTTTCCAGTGCGAGCGTGCCGGTAAAATCGTTCGGAATCTGGACGGCTTCTGCGTAACCGAGGCGGATCTGCCAAGTTTCACCGGCGGCCAGTTGCGCTTCGAGGTAGTGGTCCGCCGTGCTCGTATTATTGTTGCTCGCCAGCGTGCTCAGGTCGCTGATGGCATCGCCATTACCATCGTGAGTACCCAGCGCGTAAGCGCGAACGATTTCTTTGACTTCACCTTGCTGTATCAGCAATAGGCGATTGTTTCCATGTTGCAGTCGGTGTGCGCCAGCGGCGGTTTGTCCGCGGTAGATCAGTGCTTCGTTCCGATCGCTGTGAGTGAGCTGCGACCAGTGTTCTTGTACGCGACCATGCTTGAGTGCTTGTAATTGCAGGATAAATAGCGCTTGGCCGGAATCTGCCACCAGCAAGCCACTCGGCTTGTTGTCTTGCTTGAGCAGCATGTCCAAGCGGATGTCGGCGGCCTTTAATTTTTTCTGCAAGCTGCTGGAAAATTTGTAGTAGTCGTGTGAAGGTGAATTTTTCCTGCCGCTCAGGTAAGCGGCGGCTGCGCTGGCGGATAAGGGGGTGAATGCCTTGACGTGGTAAAACCTATCTTTCACCCGGCCATACAGTAGTTGACCGGCTTGGCTACCCAGAAGTTGCCATTTTTTGCCATGGATTACGAAGCGACCATCGATGGTTTGGCTCAGACAGCGTGCTGAATTGGTGCTGCAAAACTGCCGTATCGGACTATCGTCGGCATTGCGTGGATTGGCGTCGACACAGCGCATGAGGTCGCTGAAGGCGAGTTGACTTTCAATTTTGACGCGTTCGCTGCGCAAGCCTTGTGCATCGATTCGGTAGGTATGGATTTCCGGCAGGCCTTGGGCGTCACGCCGCGTTTTGCTCAGGGTCGGGTGCTTGCTCAGATGCGTGTAATCGGCAATCATCGGCATCAAGCCCTCAACCCGCAAAAACCCATAG
>NZ_JASJVS010000137.1:0-1432 GCF_035019605.1 Undibacterium sp. 5I2
AAAAACACAAACAAACAGACTTCAATGAGATCGGTTCAATTTAAAAAGTTACACGACAAGTAGTCTGACAGATGGGGTGACATCCGATGTCAAAATTTCGTGGAACGGAGCGACAAAAGAAACTCACGAGAAGATTATGTTGGGATCTCGATGGGAGAAAGTTTTAAAAAATGTACAGACTTTTATTTCTATAAGGGATGAGCATGCGTGCTTAGGCGGGAATCGTTGCCGTGTCACTTTCCAAATGACTTTTTTGGAGTCGAACGTGAATGAATTGCCCGATATTGTTCGACTCGCGATTAGTTTAGGCGTTGATAGGCTTAAAGGGCATCATTTATGGGCGCATTTCGGAGAGATCAAAAACGAATCTATGCGCCGCGATGTTGGTGCGATTCGTAGATGGAATGCAGCGGTGTTGGTTGCTCGTCAAATTGTCAGCGAACAGCCGCTCAGTAATGGAAAGCTACTGCTACTTGAAAACATTTTTCTTCTTGATGAGGATGATAAGGAAAATTTGGCACCAGGCGGGCAGTGTCCATTTTTAGGTAGAGAGGCTTGGGTAAGTGCCGTTGGACGATTTGATCCATGCTGCGCGCCAGATGCTCAACGACGTAATTTGGGGGATTTTGGAAACTTAAACGACATTAGTGTGATCGATATTTGGAGTGGTGATAAATATCGTAACCTACGTACTACATATCGCAATCGTCCTTTGTGCATAGCGTGCAATATGAGAAGACCCGTTCAGGAGTCAATATGAATTGGCGAAATGTATTGATTTCAGAGGATGCAACCCATCATGTAATCAACGGAGTCCCTGCGTATGATTTACGGTTTGATGAAGTGCTGAAATTTCATGAGCCTGGCTTGGCCCCGGTTCAGAACGCTCATTTAGCCTGGCATATTGATGCAAATGGAAGAGCTGCTTATCAACGGCATTTCCGTCGGACATTTGGATTTTACGAGGGGTTCGCAGCAGTCATATCCGCAAATGGATGGCATCATATTCGTCCTGATGGAGTAGATTTAACGTCTACTCGATATGAGTGGTGTGGGAACTTTCAGGAAGGACGATGTGCCGTTCGGCAGGTGGGCGGATCCTATCATCACATCCTATCAAACGGATTACGGTTTTATGATCAATGTTGGCGATATACCGGAGATTTTAAAGATGGTATTGCAGTCGTTCAGAGCAATGATGGACAATCGACGCATATTGATCGAGCTGGGAATCTCATTCATGAGAATTGGTTTCTTGATCTTGACGTATTTCATAAGGGCTATGCGCGCGCCAAATTTGCTTCTGGATGGGCGCATATTGATCGATTAGGGCGCGCAATTTATCTGCGCCGATTTCCCCATCTGTCAGACTACTTGTCGTGTAACTTTTTAAATTGAACCGATCTCATTGAAGTCTGTTTGTTTGTGTTTT
>NZ_JASJVS010000138.1:0-1423 GCF_035019605.1 Undibacterium sp. 5I2
GTAAAAAACGTCCATCAGGCTTTTGCGACAGCCTCTGAAGGCCGGGGTTTCAAACCCTAGTCAGATTTTTGATGAAGGCTACAATGGTGAGTTTACTGATTTGGGGTCAATGGGATTTGGCCGACTTTTCTTAAAATTGAGAACGACGGCCAGTGACTGTTTTGTGCCGTCTGCTGTCAGATGGTTTTTACTGATGCATTGCACAAAATCAAAATCAGATCTCCCCATCCTCAATCATTCTGGTCAACATAGCAATATCAACGCCATAGTTTATTGACTCTTCAGATTCATTATCAGTCAGGTTCTGGTCATTATTCGCACTCACTAAACTCGTGAAACCGACCATGTGCCGTCCCAGACTGGGACGCGATACTGGCGCACGGCGCTCAAATGCTGGACGCTTTTGACTTTTCTTGTGTGCACCTTCGGAGAATAGCAATTTAGCGCGCAACGCTTCAAATGAATATCCGCGGCCGAGTCGAACCATCACGCGCATAAGTGAATTGACACTTTCGGTGTGTGCGTTTGTAATTCGATGATCGAAATAGGCCAAGATGTGCGGCTGCCAGTTACGCCACGCTTTGATTAAGTCAGAGAAGGCGTCTCTAACTTCTTCGGTAACGGATATTTCCCAGGCTGCGTAGCGCGCCAGTGCCTCTTCCTTCGATTGTGAATCGTATATCTTAAAGAAATCTTCCTTTAATCGATATGCAAGACCAAGTTCAGGGTAATTCTCCGCCCAACCGGAGAGCTTCATCGCTTCTTGGTCGGTCAGATCCGATTCTCGCTTCAATAGCACAAAGCGATCGTGCATTAAACCCCGACGCTGTTTTGTTGTGAGCGACTCACGCAAACTTTTTCTGATTTTTTCCATTGCATCGTTTGCCATTCGAACAACGTAAAATTTATCAATGACGACGATCGACTCTGGAAGTACCAGATTTACAGCATCTTTGTACGGCACCCACATATCCATTGCAACGTATTGGATTTTTTCGCGACCCTGCAATTGGGAGAGATACTTGACGACGGTTTCTTTATTGCGGTTGTGAAGCAAATCAACGACCGTATTATTTTCGACATTCGTGATCACGCACCGGTACTGAGTTAGTTGAATTTCGTCAATACCCATCCATCGCGGCGTTTCAAATCGAACTTTCTGCTCCAGATCTGAAACATAGTCTTTGAATATGAGTCTGACCGTTCCTTCGACAATTCCCACTTCATCGGCCAAGCTGGTGAAGGTTCTTTTAACGGCTTGTTGGCCGATCCAGTCAACCAGGCGCGATGTCATCAACCGTTTTGCATTGACGTCCGGGAGTCGTTCTTGACATCCTCCCCGCCCGAAAGGACGGGGATTCCTACGGCGCTGCGCGATGATTTGCGAGTCGCTTCGGTGGGTTCCTGCTTCTTCGAGCGGCCT
>NZ_JASJVS010000139.1:0-1419 GCF_035019605.1 Undibacterium sp. 5I2
TAATGCCGTTCAGTTAAGACTGAACGGCATTTTTATTTAGTGGTTGTAAACGTTACGGCATGCTGTTAACCTTCGTCGCAATGTTCGACGATACCCTTCATTTCCTGGCAAACCACCTTGAGTCACCCGACTGGCGGCGACTTGGCGAGCATTTGCCTATCGAGTGGATCGAACAGGCCGTGAAGCGCACCGATGCAACCAGCATTCGCCATCGGCGGCTGCCGGCCGAACAAGTGGTTTGGCTAATGGTGGCGTTGGCGCTGTATCGCCACAAGTCCATCGGCGAAGTATTGGATGATCTCGGATTGGCGGTGCCGGATTCGCAAACGCCTTTTGTCAGTAAGAGTGCGGCGGCACAGGCGCGCCAGCGCCTTGGTTCCGAACCGCTGAAGTGGCTGTTCGATCACTCCGCCCGTCACTGGAGCGGCCAGGATCGCCGCGCCTATCTATTTAAAGGGCTGCAACTGTTTGCTATGGACGGCACCACGTTGCGCACCCATGACAACGTCGAGAACCGGAGCCATTTCGGCGCCCAACTTTACGCCAGCGGTGCTCTCGCCAGCTATCCGCAAGTACGCGGCGTGACACTGACCGCTTTGCCGACGCATATCGTTCACAGTGCCGCGTTCGGCCCTTACGGCACCAATGAGATGTTGTACGCAAAGCAGTTGATCGCTGATGTGCCCAATGAATCGCTTACCGTCTTCGATCGCGGCTTTCTGTCTGCGGAAATCCTGTGTGCTTTGACGCAGCACGGCACGGATCGCCACTTTATTATTCCCGCCAAATCAAATACCCGATGGGAACTGATCGAGGGCGATGAGAACGATTGCATCGTCCGGATGCGGGTGTCGCCGCAGGCCCGTGCCAAGTGCCCCGAGTTGGCAGAATTCTGGGAGGCGCGTGCCATCACCGTTGTCGATCAGCAGGCGCGAAAACGCGTTCTACTGACCTCGTTGCGTGAGCGCCGCCGCTACAAGCCCGTCGATATCGCCAACTGTTACGAGCGTCGTTGGGGCATCGAGACGAGCTACCGCGAACTCAAGCAAACAATGCTGGGCACAGCGCTGACCCTGCGCTCGAAAACAACAGACGGCGTCTATCAGGAAATCTGGGGCACTCTGATTGCCTACAACCTGATCCGCCTGGAGATCGCCAAGGCGGCCTTGACGGTCAAGTGCGAGCCCACTGAAGTGAGCTTTATCCGGGCATTCCACTTGATCCAGTTCGAGCTGCATTGGGCTGCCGTCACCAGATCCTATGGCAAGCTGCCCGCTTCGATGAAGCATCTACGCGAAAGGCTGGTTAGCCTCCTCAATGACGAACGGCCCGATCGTCAATACGACCGGGCCGTCAAGGCTAGACCAAACCGCTATGCCGTTCGTATTGTGCGAAAAACTGCTTAACTGAACGGCATTA
>NZ_JASJVS010000140.1:0-1274 GCF_035019605.1 Undibacterium sp. 5I2
CGCCGCGCAGCTGTGGCAGAAACAGGCACTATCTTAAACTCTTTGAATAATTGTCTGGACTTAGGGGGCCACTTTATTGACCAAATATTTGGGAGAATAAGTATGTTACGGATGAATAAAAAAATGTCTGATTTAATTAACGACATGAGTTGTAAAACCAAATCATTGCCAGCTGACTTGTCCAACTATATTTCTATGGGTTTTTGTAAGCGAAATGGATGTCAACTCTTAGCTGCTCTATCAAGCAAAGATGTAAACGTTGATTTGGAAACTTTTCCTGATAAAACTGGCTATGAATGTTTCTTTAATTCTGTACACATTGACGATTATGTTGAAAGTAATTATTTGGATAATGCCTTTTTGTTTATCGATGAGTTGTTTAAGGCTTGGAGACAACATAATAAAAATGAATTGGTGAATGCAATTGTCTCAAAAGATGAGTTTGGTGTGGTCGTCAAATTTCATTTGGAACGTATCGGTGAAAGCTGGGTTAGTGATAACTTAGAAAAATACGAAGAAGCAATTTTAATAGCGAATTCAACTGTTGACCTCCCCTCGATAATTAGTTCACCTGGTGGCACCCAAATTTCACCTACTATAGTTGAAATTATGAGGCCGGAGTAAATGTGACTATTGAGCAAAAAGGTGTCGTAGATCTGATCGCAATTTCAGCGGAAGGTGCAGTTGCATATTTAATTATTTCTGATCACCTTATGTGGGGTGTTCCCTCTGTGTCAGGATAGTTGGTAAGTTGCCGATTTCGGCATTTTCCAACTATTACGGCGGCAGGATTGATACATGTCTCGCATACCAAACGAACGCAAGCAGGCTATTTTGATTAAAATGTTGGCCCCGGATGCCCCTTCCATTGTCAGCATGTCGAAGCAGGAAGGCATTTCTGAAGCCACACTTTATAACTGGCGTACAAAACTACGTCAGCAAGGACGCCCTGTGCCAACAACTGACCGCAACAATGAGCAATGGACTGCCCAAGCCAAGTTCGCCATCATTGTAGAAACCGCCGCACTCAATGAAGCCGATCTGGCACTATATTGTCGTGGCAAAGGACTTTATCCAGCACAAGTCAAGACCTGGCGAGAACTGGCCGTGGCTGCGCAAAATGGACAGCCAGTAGCCCAAGCTGAACAACAAAAAACGACGCAGTCCTATCAGAAAAAAATCAAAGAATTACAACGCGAAGTAGACCGTAAAAATAAGGCGCTGGCAGAAGCAGCAGCGTTATTGGTGCTGCAAAAAAAGCTGCGCGCCCTGTG
>NZ_JASJVS010000141.1:0-1270 GCF_035019605.1 Undibacterium sp. 5I2
GCGCCGCGCAGCTGTGGCAGAAACAGGCACTATCTTAAACTCTTTGGATAATTGTCTGGACTTAGGGGGCCACTTTAAACATCACTTTCCTCGATCATCAGTTCCGCAAAAATTGTTGCAAATAGACTGGATATGTTGAATGGATTAGAGGCGCTTATTTTTCATAAGAAAAGTAAGAAGAAACTGTTGGAAAGAGATCAATTACATAAAATACTTGAAACAGAGGCTTGGTTATTTCACGAAGAATTCTCTCTGGCAGGTAGCGAGCAGCGGTTAGAAGAAGTTTTGCAAAGGCATTTATCTGAATTAGGTCCACGTGAAGATGATTCTAAAATTGTTGATCTAGGAGATGGGAAGACTGGGCGGATAGATCTGATGTTGCAAAAAGTTGTCCAACCTCGAACTGGTGAATATGATTATCTAATTGTTGAGCTCAAGCGACCTTCACAAAAAATCAATAGCGATGTACTAACCCAAATAAAAAAATATGCTATCGCAGTTGCAAGTGACGAAAGATTTGCTGGAGTTCCTGCTAAATGGACATTCGTCGCTGTGTCAAATGAGCTGGACTCTTTTGCAAAGAAAGAGGCCAATCAGAAGGGACGACCTAAAGGACAAGTTTATGACGACTCAGAATTGAATATTACGGTCTGGGTAAAAGAATGGGCAGAGGTAATTAACGATGCACGATCTCGTCTTCGATTTATTAATGAACAATTGTCTTATGAGGCGGATAGGGATAGTGCTAAAGCCTATTTACAAAGAGCGCACGCGAAGTTTATTCCTAATCTTTCTGACGACGATACAGATGTCGATTTGCCCAATTAATTTCTAAAAAAATTATGTCTTCAGAAGAATACGCAGAAATTAGGTTGCGAATTGCCCAAAAAAAGATTTCAGCAATTACCGTCGATACAACAACTTTTGATGATCACGGCATGCGTCTCGATCGAGGGATATTTTCTCAGCTAAAACAATTTAATCGGCATCCTGCAAATTTGGTTATTTCGGAAGTAGTTTTAAGGGAAATTGGTCGTCATCTGACAAAATCGATCACAACAAAAAAAGAACGATTTGGTCGTGATATGTCTGATGCGGCTGATTTTGTTGGATTTGATCAAAAGTACCTCGAAGAGATAAATACAAAATTTGCAGAACTGCCATCTCCGCAAGAAATTTGCAAATTGCAGATCTAAAGTGGCCCCCTAAGTCCAGACAATTATTCAAAGAGTTTAAGATAGTGCCTGTTTCTGCCACAGCTGCGCGGCGC
>NZ_JASJVS010000142.1:0-1162 GCF_035019605.1 Undibacterium sp. 5I2
ATTCAAGTTTATCGAAATTCATTTTGGAACCTCTTTTCCGGGTACGAAGGATGAAGTCCCTCCAGCAACTGAGCCTGCAGTTGCGCCCATAAAACCTGGTAAAGGGTTTTTAACACCTTGAAACAGGGCGGGAATGTGCGGATTGAGATTAGGGTAAATCATAGGCCGACTAAACGCTGCAGTTCCTTGAGTTACTCCCCATCCAAGTAAATACCCCCCGGCCCCTCCTAATGCTCCTATCGCTCCGCTATAGATACTGCTATTTATTTCTCCGTAGTAAGCATTGTTGAAACTAGTATTTATTATTCCACCTGCGCCTCCTAATATTGTGTTATTGATAAATCCCGTTGCTGCACCTAATGGCGCAGTGATCACTCCAACCCCTGCAGCAAATAATGACTGCACTGGTCTAATTTGCCCACTCTGCGCATACTGACCAGCGGCATCCATACCTCCACCTGTAGCAGCTCCTATTCCGGCATAAATACCAGCACCTCCTATCGTCGATGCAATCGGTGTTGCCAGCATCAACCCTGCCACAACCGGTGCAGCAAGTGTGGCACCACCTATTTGCTGCACCATGTCCTGTTCGTACTTTGAACCCACCGCGATGGCCGCAGCCGAAGGCATGTGCAGATCCGCGGCGCTTTGTCCGTTGGCGTAAATTGTCGCGTCTTTCTTTGGCGCTCCCATCGAAAAAAACATATAGCCCGGATTGCCATTGGTATCTGGCGGCAGGAGTTGTGTGCCAGCCTCTTTCAAGAAAGCAGAGGCACTCTTATCCCAGGTGCCGGGCGAGCCTGTCTGCGTCTGACGACGTGCTTGTTCCGTCAATTCCTCTTTTGCCTGCTGCACTGAAATACCTTTGCGTACAGCGTAGCGCTCGGCATTATCGGTGATGTATTTTTTTTCAAGCTGATCTAACTGCCGATTATTCGCATCCACCACCAAGCCCATGCCCGCACCTGATACGCCACCTGCCGCACCGCCGATACCGGCCGCAGCCCCGGTCGCAATCGCTTGCGCCGCCATGTTCGCAAGGTCAGGCGCGAGACCGGCATCGCTCAATTGCTGAGCCATGTTTGTCTGAACCTGCTCAAGCATGGGTGCCGCCAGTGCCGCCGCGCCGGCACCAAGTGCGCCACCAATTCCGCCGCTTAAT
>NZ_JASJVS010000143.1:0-1095 GCF_035019605.1 Undibacterium sp. 5I2
ATTCACACAAATTGAAAAATAAATCTGTATATTTTTGTTTTACAAAAGACATGTGACAGGTAGCCTAACACCGGGGGTTCAGATCACGAGGCGGACAGCTGATCGCTTTCGTTACGACTTGATTATGGTTACCTGTTGCTCCTTTGAATGTGACGAAATTAAATTGAGATGTTTCTTTCTGAATAGAAATATATCCTTCAAAACATGGTTTTTTTTTCGTCTTCTTTGCGGATATCCGTACCCGTACGTAAAACCCGAAGGTGTTGCAGGTAATTCCCACTATAGTAATTTTGTTGCATAAAAAGCTAATATCAATCCTAATTTTTTTTGCTAATTTTTTTAATTAAATAACGATTGATTGGGTTGAATATGAGCAAGGTTATTCCAGAAAATATACGAAATAATTTGAAGAAATATCCTGATCACACACATTTGACTTGCTTAGAGTGTGGCTATGTAGGACTTGGAGGGTGTTTGAAAATTTCAAAACCCTTAATATATCGGTTGTCGATATATGGAGCAGGAGTGTTCATTTATTTCGTTGTTTATTTTTATGGCTATGTCACATCCTTTTGGCAAAATCTGGTCTTTGGTGCCTTTGTAGCTTTGTTGGCACGATCCACAAAAATTTTTGTTTGCCCCAATTGTGGTATTCAATTTAAATGACTATTAGGTAATCTAATAGTTAATTCAATATAGGTTTGTGATATCAACTTTGTTTGTCTCATACATCAACTTTGAGACGGGCTTCTATAATTTTCAAGACTATTTTTTAAGATTAAATAAGTGATGAACAAGCAACCTAATGACGATATTTTCTTGCAGGCGGTTAAGTTTTTGAAAGGAGATGGAGTAGAGAGAAGTGTCGATATCGCATCTAAATTGTTTCATGTAGCTGCCGAGGCTGGGCATGATAAAGCCCAGTTCAACCTAGGAGTGATGTATCTAAATGGGATTGGTGTAGTTAAAAATAAGCTACTAGCGATTTATTGGCTAGAGCGTGCCGCATCTTTGGGAAATCTAAAGTGGCCCCCTAAGTCCAGACAATTATTCAAAGAGTTTAAGATAGTGCCTGTTTCTGCCACAGCTGCGCGG
>NZ_JASJVS010000144.1:0-989 GCF_035019605.1 Undibacterium sp. 5I2
GTACCTTCCAACGATGGGTGTGTGATGGCGATGCCGCCGTCGTAGCCGACAGGCGTACTACCAACGTTCGAGCGGCACCGGCGAACAAGATAAAAGCCGACGAAATTGTCCATATTCTGAAGGTGTTGAATACGGCTGAGTTTGCTAGCCTTCCGCCAAGCCAGATCGTTCCTACCTTGGCAGATCGAGGCGACTATTTGGCCTCTGAATCGACGATTTACCGGATATTGAAAGCGAATAAAATGCAGCACCACCGTGGACGTGCGAAGCAACCATCAACTAGAGTCGTGACTAGTCATTGTGCGACAGGCCCCAACCAGGTTTGGTCTTGGGATATCACGTGGTTGCCTGCACAAATTCAGGGTAAATATTATTACTGGTACATGATCTTAGATGTGTTTAGCAGGAAGATCGTTGGGCATGAAGTGCATGAAGCTGAATCTGCTGAATTGGCATCGATGTTAATCCGTCGGACCAGTTTGGCAGAGGGATTGGCGGGGCGTCCATTGGTACTACACTCGGATAACGGCAGCTCGATGAAGGGAGCCACGATGCTTGCTACGTTGGAGAATTTAGGTATCGCCGCGTCCTTTAGTCGTCCGCGTGTTTCGAATGATAAGCCATTCGCAGAATCGCTCTTCCATACTTGCAAATATCGGCCCGATTATCCGACAAAGCCGTTCGACAATGTCGAGGCCGCGCAGACTTGGATGCTCCAGTTTGTTAGATGGTACAACCAAGTGCATAAGCACAGTGGATTGAAGTTTGTAACGCCGGAACAGCGGCATAACGGAACGGCTGTGAAAATATTGCAGCATCGGGATAGCGTCTATGTTGAGGCGAAACGTCGACGTCCCGAACGCTGGGCTCAACATACGAGAAACTGGACTTTACATGATCACGTTTGGCTCAACCCAGAACGGGCTCAAACGGAAGAAATGAAGCAGGCGGCTTGACGGGTTGTGCGACAGGTTGTTTGACAAACACCG
>NZ_JASJVS010000145.1:0-977 GCF_035019605.1 Undibacterium sp. 5I2
TCACTCATGGTCTGCCTCGTCTCTTTTCGACAGACACTAGTTTAAACTGTTGTCCGGATATGTGGATCCACTATAATAGGCGTCTTTCCGATGATTTGAACTGAACGCAAATCTATCGTTATGGCGCCGTACTACTGTTCTTAATCAACGTCTAAAAAGCAGTTCTTGAAAAAGATAAGAACGATGTCTATACGCCTAATTACTCTTTAAATGAACATCCTATGCCTAAATTTAGTGAGAACGATACCTCAGTATTGGCGCAAATCCGGCTACCGCGCAGTCACACACAAGCCATGCGTCTACTACTCGATTACCTTAAAAGTAAGCATTATTTCTATCAAAGTGGCTGGATACGCATCGACAAATTACCTGCTTTTATAATTGAGATGCATGCCAAAATTGGCATCGGTATGATGCGACATCAACGCGACTATGCGCGCAAACAAGGTCACTCTTGCGGCCATCTCGTCATCGTTAAACCGCTGGATCAACGGCAAATTCAAGAGTTTGGCAAGGTCAATTTTTATGTGCTTTGGTCACAAGGCGAAGGTGAACTGGATGTTTTTCCAAAATATAAAGATGCAAGAAAACCGTATCAACGACTCTATTTTGAAACGGCAAAACGAACCGAACATGACGGCTGGGAGATCTCCCGAATTTATAAACTGACGCAGCTTGAACACCGCAAGCATGTAGCGAAGAACCGCAAAGGCGAGGTGTTAGTCGATGAGGATGGTCAAGAGATAATGAGTAGCGGCGGTCGACATTTGACATGGGTCATCAGTAAAGAATCCTTTAATGAAGCGAAAGCATTGGCGAATGAATTGATTGGGCGCTTTCTGAGCAGCTATAAAAAGCTCACACCACAGGCAGCAGCAACCATCGTTAGATGGTTGGAGTACTAAAGTGGCCCCCTAAGTCCAGACAATTATTCAAAGAGTTTAAGATAGTGCCTGTTTCTGCCACAGCTGCGCGGC
>NZ_JASJVS010000146.1:0-938 GCF_035019605.1 Undibacterium sp. 5I2
CACTGCTGTCCGGAATAATTTTCTTGACTAAGCTGCAGGGGGTTGCAGGCATTGGTTTACGAGTGTTAACCTCGGTTTACCAACTTAAAAACCAAACCTGCAACATGTACAGAATAAACACTTTTCAAGAGTTAATGAAGGGGCTACCGCGTGGAGTCTTTGATCAACTCGTCAAAAAACATCAAGCTGACAAATACAGCAAGCATTTTGGTCACTGGGATCAGCTCGTGGTGATGACCTACGCTCAATTAAGCGGAACAACTGGCCTGCGTCCTCTGGAGGCCAGCTTTAACAGTCATGTCGCCCATCATTACCATCTCGGCACTGGTCGTATTAAGCGCTCCACTCTGGCTGATGCCAACAGTCGTCGCGGCGATACCGTATTTGCCGATGCGGTGACATGGCTCATGCAAAAAGTGGCACGGCCATTGCGTCAACAAAGCAAGGAGCTGCTCTACCTTCTGGACTCCACTTCCATTACCCTCAAAGGGCGCGAGTTTGATCGCTGGACGCTCTCCAATAAAACGCGAAATACACAGGGTGTCAAACTCCACATCCTGTACGCAGAACAAGCGCAGATACCCATTTGGCAAAGTATCAGCGCAGCCAATGTCAATGACGTGGAGAAAACCAAAGAGCTCCCGCTGCAGCAAGAGGTGATCTACGTCTTTGACAAGGGCTATTGCGATTACAACTGGTGGCATCGGATCGATATGGCGGGAGCACAATTCGTGACCCGTTTCAAGCGTAATGCAGGCTTGCGCATTGAGGAAGAACGCAGTATTCCCGCAGAGGCCACAGACATCGTCCTGCAAGATCAAATTGTGCGTTTTAAAAACAGACATCCTGGTGGCAAACGCATCAATCAGTACGAGAAGCCCTTGCGCTGCATTACGGTAGCCAGAGCCGACAAACCTACGCCATTAGTACTGGCAACC
>NZ_JASJVS010000147.1:0-928 GCF_035019605.1 Undibacterium sp. 5I2
CGCCGCGCAGCTGTGGCAGAAACAGGCACTATCTTAAACTCTTTGAATAATTGTCTGGACTTAGGGGGCCACTTTAAACTATGCAATAGTAAGGAGTGATGGTGACTGTAAGAAAAACACTAGAAAAAAGTCTTTTTCCAACAAGTTCATCAAAAATCTGACTAGGGTTTCAAACCCTAGTCAGATTTTTGATGAAAATTGAAAAATTTTCCGCGCAGATTGCCATATCCGCAGAATGTGCTGGGCCTTGACAAGATAAATCGTTCTGAATCTACCGACGTTCACAAGCCCTATAGGTATTTTATTGCTATTAGGGTAATATTATCCTCAACATAAAATGACAGCGATGCCGGGTTTGCCCGCCTTATGCAGCCAACCTGCCGCAAGCCCATCGCTGTCAGGCTTTATTCATCTTATTTGCTTTAAAAAAGACATTCCATGACCCAAATTGCCAACAACCTCGCCTCAGATTCGTGGGCGATTGCCGATCTTTTGCGTGGGGATTTCAGGCAAAGCCAATATGGCCGCGTCATTCTGCCGTTTTGCTTATTGCGTCGGCTGGAATGCGTGCTGGAATCCAGCAAACAGGCGGTGCTGGCTGAGCAGCAAAAGGTCCAGGCGCTGAATCTGCCGGAAGAGGCGCAAGAGAAAATGATCTTGCGTGCGACAGGAGGGCTGTCGTTCTTCAACACCTCCAAGATGGATTTGTCTAAGCTGGGTGAAACCGGGATCAAGGCCAATCTGGAAAGTTATATCCAAAGTTTTTCCAAAGACGCCCGGCAGATTTTTGAATACTTTAACTTCGCGGAATTCATCGGCCAGCTAAACGACGCCAATTTGCTCTACAAGGTGTAAAGTGGCCCCCTAAGTCCAGACAATTATTCAAAGAGTTTAAGATAGTGCCTGTTTCTGCCACAGCTGCGCGGCG
>NZ_JASJVS010000148.1:0-845 GCF_035019605.1 Undibacterium sp. 5I2
GATTCTTGCGTTTGTATGTTGAAACTGCCACTTGCGCGAACTGCTACGCGGCCTATGTACTGGCCGGTTTTCTTTCCTGTCGGGACGCAGGCTTTTACCATATCGCCAGTCTGAAAGCCGTGAATTCTTTTGCTGCGCGTCAGGTAACCACGCGGGAAACCGAAGGCATCAAGGCGGGTACGCTGGTAGCTGCCGCGCCCAGTCGCCTTGATCGCCAATGTGGGCTTACGCCAGTGGCTCACCGCATCGACTTTGCCCACGCAAGCGGCATCGAGCGCGTGGGTTTTAGGAATAGTTAAGCGCGTGCGGTTGAACTTGGTTCGTCCACCGGAACCGCTTGTCACCGGCAGACCGGTGGCTTTAAGTGCATTAAACAAGGCCCATCGGGTCGCGTTAACGGCAGCGGCATCCTTGAGAGGGCGCTGCAACTGTGCTTCGATGCGCGCCAACCGTGCCGGTTCGCGTGCTAAAAATTCCCGTACGTCACGTGCTGCTTTCTTGTTATTGCATGGCACGCAGGCGAGCACCAGATTAGATACACGGTTCGAGCCGCCCCTTGCCCGCGGCTGCACATGGTCGATGTTGAGCGCGACATGTTGGGCGTCGCAGTAGGCGCACCGACGGTTCCATTTTTCCAGTAAATATTCGCGCAGTTCGTATCCGGCCAGCGTTCCTTGCTGATACTCGACACCGACAATCTCGGGCTTATCCATTTGCTGCATGTCGAAACGCAGCAGTTCCTGAGCGATGGCACTCAGTGGCACCAGTCGATGCAAGCGAGTCAGCCATGCCAGGGTGGTGTCGATGCGGTGTTGCAGGCTGGGTGGCAGCCAGCCGCGCCCTTT
>NZ_JASJVS010000149.1:0-845 GCF_035019605.1 Undibacterium sp. 5I2
GTTAAGAGTGTCTTGATCGGGGTAGGCAACAATAGCTTTACTTTCAGTCTCAGCGGTTTGTCGGACAGCAGCGAGCGCATTAGCGTAGCTGGCATCGGCCAAACCAGCGGACGCATACTGAACGCTACGGCAGGTACGGCTGTCAGCATCAGCGAAAGTGTGCCCAGCGGTTGGCCGAGCGAACCGGTCAGCGCCAGTTGCATCGACAGGAATGCGGCCATCAGCGGCAACGTCAGCACGCCTGTGGGCAGCCTCAGCGGCGCGACCTTGACGCTGCCGCCCGAAGTACTTAAGCCCGGTGCAAAACTGCTGTGTACCTTTGTGAACTCCTCGGGTTTTCAAGTCAGTGGTCGCGTGTTTAACGATAATGCGGCGGCCGCCGGTGCTGCCAACAACGGCATACTCAATAGCGGTGAAGAGGGCGTGGCTGGGGTGACGATGAGCCTGAGTAATTGCAACGGACGCGAATTGGCGCGGGTGCAGAGCGATGGCAATGGTGATTACAGTCTCAATGTGCCATTTTCTACGGTCAGTGGCGTTAATGTCTGTGTCGAGAAGCAGTTGGAAGCCACGCATTTGTCGACCGGCGCATCGGTCGATAGCACCGCCTTGCGTAATGGTGTAGCGGTGAACAGTGCCGGTACCGCGTATACCTTTTCTCGCTTCCCAACTCAAGAGCAGATCAGTTTTATCGTCGTCGATCGTCGTTACAGTAAATTGAATTTCGCCGAAGTGCGGCAAAATACGTTTGCCGCCGATGGGGCCAGTACTGGCTTGCCGGGAACGACGGTAAGCTATCCGCATATTTTCAAAGCGCAGACCAGCGGTAAGCTGAGTTTCTTGGT
>NZ_JASJVS010000150.1:0-834 GCF_035019605.1 Undibacterium sp. 5I2
GCCGCTCTGGACTGGGCCGCAGTACAGAGCCTCGATGAGGCCGCGCTGGAGCGACGCCTGTTGGTTGGCTCCCAAAAAACACGCGATTATGTACAACCCGATTACGGTCGCATACACCACGAGTTGCGGCGCAAAGGCATGACATTAATGCTGCTCTGGGAGGAACACCGCGCCGACTATGCGGACCAGCAGACCTATGCCTACTCACAATTTTGCGATAACTACCGGCGCTTCGCAAAGCAACTTAAACGCTCAATGCGCCAAGTCCACCGTGCTGGCGAGAAGCTGTTTATCGATTATGCTGGCCCCACCATCGCTCTCACCGATGGTGGCCGAGCGCACATCTTCGTGGCCTCGATGGGAGCCTCCAGCTACACCTACGCATGTGCCACACCGCATGAAACAATGGCCGACTGGCTCGAATCGACGGCGCGTGCGCTGGCATTTTATGGTGGCGTCACTCAGCTCATCGTGCCGGATAATCCGAAGGCAATGATCGCCGACGCCAACCGCTACGAACCGCGCAGCAACGACACTGTGCTCGACTTTGCGCGTCACTATGGCACCTCCATTTTACCGGCACGCCCTTACCATCCGCAGGACAAGGCCAAGGCAGAATCAGCGGTGCAAATCGTCGAACGCTGGATCATGGCCCGTCTGCGCCACCAGCAGTTTAGTAGTGTGCACGAGGTCAATCAGGCGATGATGCCCTTGCTGACACAGCTTAACGATAAGCCATTCCAGAAGCTCCCTGGTAGCCGCGCCAGCACCTTCGCCGAGATTGATGCGCCAGCCTTGCTGTCGTTGCCGCTACAACGCTACGAAATGGCCCAC
>NZ_JASJVS010000151.1:0-783 GCF_035019605.1 Undibacterium sp. 5I2
CGGTAGCACAACTGTGTCGTCTCTTGGGAGCGAGCCGGTCTGGCTACTACGCAGCAAAAGCAAAGACAAAAATGACCGCAATATGTGTCACCAGCGTGCATCTGAAAGCGGAATTCGCTGCCAGTGGCCGCAGTTATGGCAGCCGTCGCCTGGTCAGTGCACTGCACGCCAAGAACATCGTCATTGGCCGCTACAAAGTACGGCGCTTAATGCGTGAAGCCCAGATCAAAACCGTCTGGAAGAGAAAATTTATCAACACGACAGATAGCAAACATGATTTACCAATAGCGAGCAATATTCTCAATAGACAGTTCAACCCAGCAGAGCCCAATCGCGCCTGGACTTCCGATATTACCTATGTCCGTACGCGTACTGGCTGGTTGTATTTGGCGGTCGTGATGGAGTTATTCTCACGAAAAATCATAGGCTGGGCAATGGGGCCAACGATGCCAGCTGAATTGGTTTGTCGGGCGCTACGGATGGCGGTTGAGGCACGTAAGCCGGCAGCGGGTTTAATTTTGCATTCCGACCGTGGCAGTCAATATGCCAGTCATGAATACCAACATTTACTCAAACAACATGGCCTTGTTTGCAGTATGAGCCGTAAAGGAAACTGCTGGGATAACGCGGCGATGGAACGCTTCTTCTTAAATTTAAAGATGGAGCGTGTCTGGCAACGCGATTACGCGAATCAAATGGAAGCCACAAAAGACATCATTGAATACATCGTAGGCTTTTATAACTGCTTACGATTGCATTCAACGCTGGGCAATTTGCCGCCCA
>NZ_JASJVS010000152.1:0-779 GCF_035019605.1 Undibacterium sp. 5I2
AATTTTACTGGCGCTACTGCGGTGAAATTCGGCCTGAGCAACGCCAGCGGCTTTACTGTGAACAGCGCGACACAAATTACGGCAACGGCACCGTCCGGCAGCGGCACGGTAGATATTACCGTCGTGACCGGTGGTGGTACGAGTGCGACGAGTGCCGGCGATCAATATACGTATATCGCTGCGCCAACGGTGAGTAGCCTGGGGACGTCGACGGGTCCAGCCACGGGTGGGACTTCCGTGGTCATTACAGGTACAAATTTTACTGGCGCTACTGCGGTGAAATTCGGCCTGAGCAACGCCAGCAGTTTTACTGTGAACAGCGCGACACAAATTACGGCAACGGCACCGGCTGGCAGCGGCACGGTGGATATTACCGTCGTGACCATGGGCGGTACTAGCAGTGTCAGCGTCGCAGATAACTACACGTATACAGTGCCGACGAGTGTCATCACGTTTGCCACCCCAAGCAGCGCCGCAGTGTTTTTTGGTGGTACTTTGACGAATGCTGCCAGTGCGACACTGAGCGGCGGCAGTTACGGCGCGATCACTTACAGTAGTTCAAATACAGCAGTAGCAACGGTCAGCGCCAGCGGTGTAATCGCAACGATCAGCGTCGGCACAAGTACGATCACAGCCACGCAAGCAGCGGTGACTGGGGTAAATGCCCAAGCCACACAAAGCTACAGCTTGACCATAAGCAGCCTGCCGCTTGGTATCGTGAGTTTCAGTACACCGAGCACAGCCAGTATCGGCATGGGTAACAGCTTGACCAATGCAGC
>NZ_JASJVS010000153.1:0-759 GCF_035019605.1 Undibacterium sp. 5I2
CCATCGTCGCTTGCGACGATCCATTAAGTTGTTCAAAATTCTTGACGAGGCACCGAAGTAAAAATAAACTATTTACGGTGAATTTTTCACTATTCACTATTCACTTTTCTTTTTTGATAGCCAAAAATGGAGGGTGATGATGCATGAACTTACGGTAGCTGAAATCGATGACGTTAGTGGTGGTGTGGACGCAAACTTGTTTTTCGCGGGGTTTGCTGCAGCCGTTATAGGAACTGGTCTCGCGGCAGCTGGAATGGGTACGCCCATTACAATCGCCGGCGCAGTTCTCGCTGTTGAAGGTGCTGCAGCGATGAGCGTTGCCTTAGCCATGTAATTAGTATAATAAGTGTGGTCTAAGAGTTATCTGCAGATGCCGAAGGAATGTGAAAACATTTTTCATAAGCATAGGCAGGTAGCTCTTCTAATTTAAACTGATAGAAATTTAAATATATGGCTTTTTTTTTCGGATGGAAATAAGGAATATTTTTCTTTGAGTTTATGTCCAAACAATAATAAAAAATGTTACGTTAACAAAATGAATAAAAAGCAAGAGATGATATCTGAAAATTTTATTCCTCCATTGTTCATCATTTCATCAGCAATTTTCATAACAATAGTTGTTATTTGTATCATGGAGTTTTTAAATATAACCGCTAAACCTGTTATACGCGACAATCAAGAGTCCGCACTTTTTGCATTGGTCCTCACAGCAACACTTATCGCTTTTTTTGAATTTTTTATTTTCCTATGGATAAGAAA
>NZ_JASJVS010000154.1:0-740 GCF_035019605.1 Undibacterium sp. 5I2
GTATTTGAACTGTTGTAAGTGATGGTGCCATAACTACCGCCGCTCAAAGTTGAGCTCGCTGCATTGGTCAAGCTGTTACCCATGCCGATACTGGCTGTGCTCGGTGTACTGAAACTCACGATACCAAGCGGCAGACTTGTTACGGTCAAGCTGTAGCTTTGTGTGGCTTGCGCATTCACCCCAGTCACCGCTGCTTGCGTCGATGTGATCGTAGCGTTGCCGGCGCTGATCGGTGTAATCACACCGCTGGCACTGACCGTTGCTACTGCGGTATTTGAACTGCTGTAAGTGATAACACCATAACTGCCGCCACTCAAAGTTGAGATTGCGGCATTCGTCAAACTGTTTTGTACACCCACACTGGCGGCACTCGGCGTGGCAAACGTCAGTACCGGTTGTGGCAAGGCTGTTACTGTCAAGCTGTAAGTCTGGGTCGCTTGCGCATTCACCCCAGTCACCGCCGCTTGCGTGGCCGTGATCGTACTAGCGCCAGCACTGACTGGTGTGATGACACCGCCGGCACTGACCGTTGCTACTGCGGTATTTGAACTGCTGTAAGTGATGACACCATAACTGCCGCCACTCAAAGTTGAGATTGCGGCATTCGTCAAACTGTTTTGTACACCTACACTGGCGGCACTCGGCGTGGCAAACGTCAGTACCGGTTGTGGCAAGGCTGTTACTGTCAAGCTGTAAGTCTGGGTCGCTTGCGCATTCACCCCAGTCACCGCCGCTTGCGT
>NZ_JASJVS010000155.1:0-717 GCF_035019605.1 Undibacterium sp. 5I2
CAGCAGCATCAGCACACAGGCCGACCTGAACAACAGCGGCATGCTGGCAGCCGCGGCAAACAATTCCGTCGCCGCTACCGGTGCGAACAGCCGGATCAATAATACGGCCAGCGGTACCTTGGAAGCTGGTTTATTGGCCGACGGCAGCCTCGGTACGGCCGGTGACTTATCTGTATCTGCGACGCTTGGCATGAATGGGGCCGGCCAACACGTATCAGCCGGTGATCAGCATATCAGCGCGAAAACGCTGGATTTAAGCGGCAGTCGCAACAGCGGAAAAAATCTCAGCTACACCGCCAGCCAAGGCGATCTTAACTTGGCCCATGCCACGGTGAATGCCAGTTCGAGCTTGAGCGCTCAATCTACCCAGGTACTGAACTTCGATGCCGCCCAGATCACAGCAGGGCAATTAGCACTGGCCGCGCACGATCTATCGAATGTTGCTGGATCGCTGATGCAAACCGGCAGTGGTGACACCCGCATAGACCTGGCCGGTAGCCTTAATAATACGCAGGGTACAATCGCCGTCAACAGTAATAACTTCAGTGTGACGGCCGCAACACTGATCAATACCGCAGCGAATGGTCAACAAGGAAAAATACAACATACCGGCACCGGTACGCTGGCTCTGCATGCAAACCAAGTGCTTGGTAGCGGCGGACTGATACAAACGAATAATGTCCTGGACATGCAGGCAGACAGTGCCACGCTCGATGG
>NZ_JASJVS010000156.1:0-680 GCF_035019605.1 Undibacterium sp. 5I2
GGTCTTGGTGGTTGATATGAATGATCAGCGGTAAGTCAAGTGCTATTGGTAGCTCAGCTTATTGCCATTACTGATTTAATTGGTGACGTGTGGGAATGTTTAGTGAAATGAAAAAAGAGACAATGTGTCGCAACCGAATCGTTAATAAATATTTTAAAAATGCGCGCCATATTTTCGGCATCGAAAAATGCATACGAAACTAAATTTCGTTCTCCGATACCAAAGCAAACAGAAATAAAGTGCGTGAACATATTCATTCGATGGGCAAATTCACTTACATTTTTCTGTTTTAAAAATTTTTAAATACAAACACAACGACGCAGCAGAATTTTTTTCTAATGAAGAGACGATTCTGAATAACGCGATGCGAGGAGTTTGAAATAGTGCATCGCTTTTTTTACATTAACAAGTCGTCGAAGTCTTAGTATTCGAGGAGTAATATTTCTATGCTCAACCAAGAAATAATTTCACGCAAAAAATCTTGTATAAAATGTTTTCTACTCTGTACGAAAGTCAACAACTCCGGCACCATCGTCGGGCGCAGCGCCTTTGCCATCAATGCTGACAAGATCAATAAGCTCGGTGTTCGTATCTATGCCGGTCGCGACCTCGCCCTCGCCGCCGGCCATGATCTGCGCATACAAAGCGCGCAGAACAGCAGCAGCACGAGTCTACATAGC
>NZ_JASJVS010000157.1:0-638 GCF_035019605.1 Undibacterium sp. 5I2
TGCCGCCCATGATTTACGAAAAAGAAATGGCAGCAAAAAAACCTATTGATGTGTCCGAAATAACTTGACCACTACAACCGGCTTTCGACCACCCGAAAATATACCAGAGGCATACATGGGCAGGAATGCGGAGGTTGCCGCTGCACAGGAGATATATGAAACGGCTTCACCTCCATAATGCTCTGATAGGGCGTCTTCCAAATCTGAGAGCATGGAAATGACCAAGCGGGTCCGAGCTGTTGTTAAATGCAGAGTTCCCGCTTTCTCGACTCCATCGATTGCCCCCCGGAGAATGCTTTGATTGGTATCCAGTCCGAGATATGAGCAGCAACACATATTGATGAATTCCATTCCTTCCCCGGATATATAAAATGGCGATGCCGCATGCTTGACGGACAATCCTGCTAGGCCGGTTTCTTTTGCCACAGCCCAGGCTGGATCACTTATAGACACCATTTTCGAAATATTGCCAAATCTGTTCATATTATTAAAGCTTGATATTTAGTTGAAAAGCTTGATATTTTTAATATTTAGGAGGAAAGGGATTTCCGTGCCCCGACAGCGGAGTTTTTCAAGCTAGTTGTCGCCTAAAAGTAAATTTTTATGCCGCCAGTTTCAGTTCTTGATATACGTCCTCA
>NZ_JASJVS010000158.1:0-620 GCF_035019605.1 Undibacterium sp. 5I2
TTGCGCTGTGCCAGAATCACTTGATCACGTCCCTGATGGCGTTCTGCTGGCGTCACGAACTGAATGCCACTATGCCGATGCTCGTGGCTGTACCACTGAATAAAACGCTGCACCCAACGCCGTGCTTCTTCAATACTGGCAAATCCGGCCTGCGGCCATTGCGGCCAGTATTTCATCGTGCGGAATAAGGATTCTGAGAACGGGTTGTCGTTACTGACTCGTGGTCGGCTATGCGATGGACTCACCTTCAGTTCTTCCATTTTGGCTTTCAATGTATAGCTTTTCATCGGTGCGCCATTATCCGAATGCAGCACCAATGGCGTAGTCATACAGCCTTGTCCCATCACCGTTTTTTGCAATAATTCTGCCGCCAGTTCACCGCTTTCTTCGCCGTGAACTTCCCATCCGACCGGGTAACGACTGAATATATCCTCGATTAAATACAGTTTGTAAAACAGGCCTTTTGTTTTTGTCGGTAAAAAAGTAATGTTCCATGACCATACCTGATTTGGTGCGGTAGCATGATGCGTCGTTGGTTTATTCACCTTACGTGGTGCCGCTGCACGGCCTCGCCGATACAGCAGCGAGTGCGCTTTCAGAATCCGATACATGGTCGATTC
>NZ_JASJVS010000159.1:0-604 GCF_035019605.1 Undibacterium sp. 5I2
ATTCACACAAATTGAAAAATAAATCTGTATATTTTTGTTTTACAAAAGACATGTGACAGGTAGCCTAACACCGGGGGATACCGGCATGGCCTTAGAACGCCTGCTCAACGTGTTTAGCGCAGAATTTAACCATCAAAAGGAAGCCAAACTCTACATCTTTTTTGATGAAGTACAGTACCTCAAAGAGTGGGAGATCCATTTAAAGTCCCTAGTCGACTCATATTCTGACTATAAATTTGTCGTTACAGGCTCAGCAGCAGCTGCCTTAAAACTAAAGAGCAATGAGTCCGGTGCTGGCCGCTTCAGTAACTTTGTGTTGCCACCACTCACTTTTGCTGAATACCTGCGCTTTATACAAAGAGACACTGAGCTTATAAATACTGTCGTGCCACCTGGCGTAGGCTATACCGCTAATAATATTGATGCATTGAATGAGGAATTTTTAAATTACCTCAACTTTGGTGGCTACCCTGAAGCAGTTTTCAGCGATACGATCCGAGAAAATCCACAGCAATTTATTCGTGGTGACTAAAGTGGCCCCCTAAGTCCAGACAATTATTCAAAGAGTTTAAGATAGTGCCTGTTTCTGCCACAGCTGCGCGGC
>NZ_JASJVS010000160.1:0-590 GCF_035019605.1 Undibacterium sp. 5I2
AGCAGGTGGGGCGCTGACGATTAACGCGGCCAGCCTGAACAATCACGCAGCACACATCACCGCCGGGCAGGGCTTGACGCTGAACACGCACAGCACGAAAGCCGGCATCGACAATAGCAGTGGGCGATTAGCCGGCGATACGGGCGTTCAGATCAATTCAGCCGCCGATATCAACAATAGCCAAGCACGCATAGAATCGGCCGCAGATGCCACGCAGGTGGTGGCTGCCGCTGCGCTCAATAATACTGAGGGCGTGCTGCTGGCACAGAACGATATCAGCCTGCAAGCAGCGACGCTCAATAACCGCAGCGGACAAATCAGTGGTGCCAATACCGGCATCCACACGCAAGCGAATCTCGACAATCGCGGCACTGGCCTGATTAACGCACAACACGATTTGCATATCGATGGCGGCGCATTAGATAACCAAGGCACACTGCAAGCAGGTAAAGACCTCGCGCTCAATACCACTGGCAGTATCAATAACAGTGGCACTATTTATGCCCAACAAAGCAGCAGCATCAGCACACAGGCCGACCTGAACAACAGCGGCATGCTGGCAGCCGCGGCAAACAATTCCGTCGCCGCTA
>NZ_JASJVS010000161.1:0-575 GCF_035019605.1 Undibacterium sp. 5I2
CCCCCCAGATCGCCTGGGCTTTTTTTCTTAAGACCAGCAAAGCGGCTACTTCAGCTAAGGCTTTCTCCTTGCGATTCAATTCTTTCTCTAAGGCCCGGATACGTTTTTGATCGCCTTTGCTTTGCTCGCGCTGGCTTTTAGCGGCTTCTGCAGCGTTCGCATTCGCGCCTATGCATGCTTGACGCCACTCTTTGATTTGTTCAAGGAACAGGCCTTTACGGCGGCAATACTCAGCCTGTTCCGCCATGCTCATCGTTGCTGTTTCCAGTACGACCGCGAATTTATCTTCTGAGCTCCATTGCGCACTATTTTTTCCATTACCTGGCACGACTATTCCCTGATTTTTAAGCTGACGACGCCAAGTATAAAGCGTTTGTTCGGTGATCCCTGTTTCGCGTGCGAGTGCCGATATCGGCATATTTTCTGGGGGCATCATACGCCGCTGAGCGGCTTCTTTTCGTTCTGGTGAGTACATGCGCATAGTGATTCTGTTCTCCGTCCCCGTTTGGATTTCTGGCGACACTGCCAGTCTTACCAGGTTCTGATGTAAGCCAAAAAAATCAAAGTCTTGAGGG
>NZ_JASJVS010000162.1:0-565 GCF_035019605.1 Undibacterium sp. 5I2
ATGATCAACACCAGCATGACGTCGATCAGGGGCGTCATGTTCATTTCTATCATTACTTCCGGTTCGCCTGAGCCGCCGGAACCCATTTGCATTGCCATAGTCTGTTCCTCAGTTTTTAGGCGGTGGTTCGATCACGAACCCAACCTTGGTAATCCCGGCGCGCTGGGCGTTGAGGATAGTCTTGCCGACAAATTCGTAGCGCACGTTTTGATCGCCGCGAATATGCACTTCCGGTTGCGGTACCTTGACGGCTTCGACTTTCAATCTGTCGAATAAATCTTCGGTGCCACCGGGCAGTGGTTTCATGCCGCCATTCCAGTAAATATCGCCCTCTTTGCTGATCGAGATGGTGATATTTTCCGGCTTGGTTTTGTAAATCTGGTTACGCTCTGCCGGCAGCTTGAGTTTGACCGTATCCGTGATCACCGGCGTGGTGATAAGGAAAATGATCAGCAAGACCAGCATGATATCGACCAGCGGTGTGGTGTTGATGGTGCTGTTGACTTCGTCTTCGCCATCACCATCGTTGCCCATTGCCATTGCCATAATTATACTCTTTCACATT
>NZ_JASJVS010000163.1:0-501 GCF_035019605.1 Undibacterium sp. 5I2
AATGATACCGACTGAAAACCCTTTTGCGACAGCCTCTGAAGGCCGGGGTTTCAAACCCTAGTCAGATTTTTGATGAAGCTGCGTGGCCAATCGCTCCGAGCTTGTTAATTAAATACGACACTGGCGCACTGACAATTGAGAAAAATCTAATTACAGAAATAAGCGCGGTCGATGTTTTTTCATGGCATTGCTCAACCTCAGGCAATTAACTTGCATGTTAGGAGAAATCTCCGTGTACGTTCCGAACACCGCTTCGTAATTTTCCGATAAACGTAGGGCATCCCGATTACTGGCCCTTGGATTGCGCGATGTACAGCGTTTTAAGCACTGGTAGAGCATCACTAAATCCCTCTCGCTCAAAGAAAATTTTGTCAACACAGCTTTTGTCAAATCTTCGATCTCCGTGGCATCAAAGCGCTTGTCGCTCAAAATTATCGGCGGCGGCGATGGCGGCGGCGATGGCGATGGCGATGGCGAACGTTGTGGCGGTGGCGGTGGCGG
>NZ_JASJVS010000164.1:0-495 GCF_035019605.1 Undibacterium sp. 5I2
ATGTACCAGCTACCCATAGACATGATGAACATGATGATCAGCGTGCCTTTGGCGACGAAATCGCCGGTTTTCCAGAGCGCGTCGAGGCCATATGGATTTTCAATGACTTCTTTGACCGGTGCAGCAGCATCCATTGGTGCCGCAACTGGTGCAGCTTCAGCAGCAGGGGCTGCAGCAGAAGCGACTGGCGCAGCGGATGCAGCAGCTTCATCAGCGGCGTAGGCTGGTGCTACAGAGAAACCGGCCGAGATAGCCAGCAAAGCAGTCGCGAGGAGTGCGGAGAAACGAATTTTCATGGTAATGCTTCCTTTAATTCTCAATAGTACTAAAAAAACAACAGTAAAAAAGACGACGACGAGGTAACACCCTACGCTGCCGCTTGAATTTCAATTAATCGAGGCGCCACACATACTGCACCTTGGTCCAGGTCGCTTGCGGTTTGCCATCGACGGTACCCGGTTTGTTTTTGCAAGCGCCCGACATCAACTGCAAGCG
>NZ_JASJVS010000165.1:0-416 GCF_035019605.1 Undibacterium sp. 5I2
AAAACACAAACAAACAGACTTCAATGAGATCGGTTCAATTTAAAAAGTTACACGACAAGTAGTCTGACAGATGGGGACAGGGCGGTTATACGGAGACAGGCGATCGTCGAATTCCTCAATGGAGTGGATGTCGGATAGCTGATCGTCCCCTCCCACAAGCAAAATGTCCAAGGGCACAATATCCCTCAGGTCAACTATCTCGATAGTGGAGATATTCGGTTCTTGCTGCGGAAGTATTTGTACTAATTGTGACGGGGGGCCGCGTGCTCACTAAGATCCGCGTAACTTCGTGGCGTGGAAAAGCTACCATTACTCATTCGCTTCTTTGAATACAAACTAGCTATAGTGGATCCACATATCCGGACAACAGTTTAAACTAGTGTCTGTCGAAAAGAGACGAGGCAGACCATGAGTGA
>NZ_JASJVS010000166.1:0-386 GCF_035019605.1 Undibacterium sp. 5I2
GCACCGCCACCACCGTTCATTCCGCCACCGGAAGTGCAGGTGCAGCCGCAAGTTCAGCCGCAAAATACGATTGCTGCAGTATCGAATGTCAAACCGGAACCGCAAGTGTTTGCCAAAACACCGGCAGTTGCAGTGGAAGCGCCGAAAGCCGCGGCGGGTCCAAGCACGATTGCGGCCGTTATCGACTTCAATGTGGCCGGTTGCAAGCCTGAGTATCCGCGTGCTTCTTTGCGCAATGAAGAAACCGGGACCGTGCTGTTATCGGTCTTGATTGGTGCCGATGGTGCGGTGACTGAAGTCAAGGTCGATAAGTCCAGCGGTTTCCGTGGTTTGGATAATGCCGTGCGCTTGCAGTTGATGTCGGGCGCTTGCAAAAACAAACCGGG
>NZ_JASJVS010000167.1:0-384 GCF_035019605.1 Undibacterium sp. 5I2
CACGACGGTAATATCTACCGTGCCGCTGCCGGACGGTGCCGTTGCCGTAATTTGTGTCGCGCTGTTCACAGTAAAACTGCTGGCGTTGCTCAGGCCGAACTTCACAGAAGTCGCACCCGTCAAATTTGTACCCGTGATCACCACGGAGGTGCCACCCGCAGCAGGGCCGCTCGACGTCCCCAGGCTACTCACCGTTGGCGCACCGATATACGTATATTGATCGCCGGCACTCGTCGCACTCGTACCACCACCAGTCACGACGGTAATATCTACCGTGCCGCTGCTGCCGGCCGGGGCCGTTGCCGTTATTTGTGTCGCGCTGTTCACAGTAAAACCGCTGGCGTTGCTCAGGCCGAATTTCACCGCAGTAGCGCCAGTAAAATT
>NZ_JASJVS010000168.1:0-349 GCF_035019605.1 Undibacterium sp. 5I2
GGTTAGCTGGTACGCTGAACGGCGCTTGCGCGCCACTGGGTTCCCGCCTACGCGGGAATGACGAGACGTGGGGTGTGAGTGAATCACGAGACGTGGGGTGTTACGTGAATGACGGGGTGTGAGAGTTCGGTGAATGACGAACCACGTGCATACGGCACTGACGAATGTGGCGCATACGGGAATGAGTTTCCGTTGAGATATTGACGCGTGTCGACGATGAAAATGCCGTTTTCGTCATGACGTCATTCCCGCGCAGGCGGGAACCCAGTGGTACGACCGTGCCTTCACAGCTTAGGCGCGGCAACATCGCCGGGCTTGGTTAGCTGGTACGCTGAACGGCGCTTGCGCG
>NZ_JASJVS010000169.1:0-344 GCF_035019605.1 Undibacterium sp. 5I2
AGTGTGAAAGTAGGTTATCGTCAGGCTTCTATTCTGCATGCCCCCGTTCTCTTGTGAGAGCGGGGGTTTTGCTTTTGTGCGAACGGTTTGTGGCGTGCTCAAGCGCTCAATTCGGCATTTAAAAAATTGCCCTTGATCGACGTTCCCACTCTGAAGGCACTAGCGTGCCTAGTGATGTATTGAGTGTTGGAAATATTAGGCATAGGCAGCTCCATATGCTTGTCTTAAAATGCTGCCAGTAACAACTTAATGGATCGTCGCAAGCGACGATTAAAGTGGCCCCCTAAGTCCAGACAATTATTCAAAGAGTTTAAGATAGTGCCTGTTTCTGCCACAGCTGCGCG
>NZ_JASJVS010000170.1:0-340 GCF_035019605.1 Undibacterium sp. 5I2
CGAAAATCGTCGACCAGTTCAAACTGGCCGGTCAAGCTTCGGAAGCCCGCACTAAATTTTGGAAAGCCGCTTCGGTTGAAGCTGGTGCTGCCGCCCTGAAAGAAGGCAGCCCATTCCGTTTCATCGCCGAGTCCGGTATCAAAGCTACTGAGCACCATGAAGGTTTGTTGCTTGAGCAAATAGATTTCAATACTTGGGTGTCGATGTCGATTCAACGCGCCGTCGAAAAAGTTCAAAGCCGTTTGCAAGATGGTTTGGCGTTTTTGGCTACCGTTGGTTCGACTGCACCGTTCGTCGGTTTGTTCGGTACCGTCTGGGGTATTTACCATGCTTTGACAGC
>NZ_JASJVS010000171.1:0-338 GCF_035019605.1 Undibacterium sp. 5I2
GTGCCAGCAAAATTGGCTGAACTGTTATTGCCACCGATCGTCATCGCTGCCACTGTCGCACCGCTGTTCGTCACCGTACCACCGCTACCAGCCAGCGAACCGATGGCTTGATTGAAACCGCCGAGATCGAGCGTAGCACCAGCGGCCGTGGTGACAGCCGAGTTGCTACCGAAGGCATTAACCGCACCGGCGACCAAGCTACCGTTAGTGACCGTGGTCGCGCCGCTATAGGTATTCGTGCCCGCCAGCGTCTGTGTGCCGCTGCCGACTTTCGTCAGCGCCGTGGCACTGACACCATCTTGTATGCTGCCGCCAAAATTGGTCGAGCTGTTATTGCT
>NZ_JASJVS010000172.1:0-320 GCF_035019605.1 Undibacterium sp. 5I2
TCGATACCTCTCAGTAAGTACGGGTAAATCTTGTTCTGCGGATGCGCTTTACTGGTGTTGGGGCCTGGGGCCATACCTGCCAATCCCAGTTGCTGCATCAGCCTCTGTACGCGCTTGCGGTTCACTGCATGGCCACAGTCTCGCAAGTAATGCGTCATGCGTCGCGTGCCGTAAAATGGATGTCTGGTGTATTCCTCGTCAAGCAATTGCAACAGCAAACTATCAAACGGATTGATCTCTTCTTGCAAGCGCTTTTTCTTGTCGTACACGACCGAGCGCGTGACTGAAACGAGACGGCATTGTGTGGCGATTGAAAGGGC
>NZ_JASJVS010000173.1:0-320 GCF_035019605.1 Undibacterium sp. 5I2
TGCCGCCCATGATTTACGAAAAAGAAATGGCAGAAAAAAAACCTATTGATGTGTCCGAAATAACTTGACCACTACAGACATGTCATTCCCCCGTGCCCTCGCCTCGTCATTCCTGCGTAGGCAGGAATCGAGTGGCACCTTAGTGCCTTCAGGGTGGGAGGGTCAATCAAGGGCACTTTTTTTCTGTGAAATGAACACGTTCTGCTGCGCCTGAGCAGCACAGATGTCACAGATATCACAGATATAAAAGGCGCGTACGCGCCACTGGATTGCCGCCTGCGCGGCAATGACGAATTGGGCGAATGGGTGGGCGCGCAATC
>NZ_JASJVS010000174.1:0-318 GCF_035019605.1 Undibacterium sp. 5I2
GTAAAAAAAGCGTCCATCAGGCTTTTGCGACAGCCTCTGAAGGCCGGGGTTTCAAACCCTAGTCAGATTTTTGATGAAAAAAGGATCGTTGAAATTTTCAACGATCCTTTTTATTTTGGTCGGAGTACAAGGATTCGAACCTTGGACCCCCTGGTCCCAAACCAGGTGCGCTACCGGACTGCGCCACACTCCGAAAAACTGTTTTACGACGATGCTGCGTATTTCTTGATTACTTCAATTCTGGTCGGAGTACAAGGATTCGAACCTTGGACCCCCTGGTCCCAAACCAGGTGCGCTACCGGACTGCGCCACACTCCG
>NZ_JASJVS010000175.1:0-317 GCF_035019605.1 Undibacterium sp. 5I2
GGCAGTGACATAAGCCACAGCAACAGCAGCATCAGCGCCGGCAAACAGTTACTGATTTCATCGGGTGGCGATACCACACTCGCCGGTGCCGTCGCCAGCGCCGAAAGAATCAGCGCCGAGATCGGTGGCAACCTGCACATCGCCAGCCAACAAGACACGAGTGACTACAACAGCACACAGCACAGCGCTGGCATCGGCATCGCCATCCCTATTGGTGCCGGCACCGGCAGTGTCAGCGGCCACCTCAGTAACAGCAAGGTCGACAGCCAGTATGCCAGCGTTGGACAACAATCCGGCATGTTAGCCGGTGACGGTGG
>NZ_JASJVS010000176.1:0-312 GCF_035019605.1 Undibacterium sp. 5I2
TCCCAGTCATCTTTATTTTCCTCGTTTAGGTAATTATTCCTCCTATTGAGGTGTCCGTAAACATTAGACCATTACACTGGGTGGATACGTAGTCGACCTGGCCTGCTCTCGACTCGTCATTCCTGCGTAGGCAGGAATCCAGTGGCACCTTAGTGCCTTCAGGGTGGAAACGTCGATCAAGGACACTTTTTTTCTGTGCAACGAACACGTCCTGCTGCGCCTGAGCAGCACAGAGATAAAAGGCGCGTACGCGCCACTGGATTGCCGCCTGCGCGGCAATGACGAATTGGGCGGCTGGGTGGATGCGCAATC
>NZ_JASJVS010000177.1:0-300 GCF_035019605.1 Undibacterium sp. 5I2
CCCCGGCCTCAAGAGGCTGTCGCAAAAGGGTTTTCAGTCGGTATCATTACTCCAACTGGCCGACATGTCATTCCCCCGTGCTCTCGCCTCGTCATTCCTGCGTAGGCAGGAATCCAGTGACACCTTAGTGCCTTCAGGGTGGGAACGTCGATCAAGGACACTTTTTTTTCTGTGCAATGAACACCTCCTGCTGCGCCTGAGCAGCACAGATATAAAAGGCGCATGCGCGCCACTGGATTGCCGCCTGCGCGGCAATGACGAATTGGGCGGCTGGGTGGATGCGCAATCGACCTGACTTGT
>NZ_JASJVS010000178.1:0-293 GCF_035019605.1 Undibacterium sp. 5I2
GAAAATGCCAGAAATTGTGGCATTTTCAGTGTAAAAAACGACGCTGGGTTCCCGCCAAAAGCATGCGGGAATGACGAAGTATGCGGTGTTTCAGGTGTAAAAAACGTCCATCAGGCTTTTGCGACAGCCTCTGACGGCCGGGGTTTCAAACCCTAGTCAGATTTTTGATAAAAAAACCCCCGTCTATATCAACAGACGGGGTTTTTTCATATCAAGAGCCTGACGATAACCTACTTTCACACTGGTTGCAGCACTATCATTGGCGCGTAGTCGTTTCACGGTCCTGTTCGGGA
>NZ_JASJVS010000179.1:0-287 GCF_035019605.1 Undibacterium sp. 5I2
ACGACCGGCATCGCTCTTGTGCGACATAGCGAAACACTCAAGCTTGCGACGGGTGAAATTTGCACTGTCGACCAGGTCCTGAACCTGTTCGAACTGCGGCACCGTGGCCATCAAATCAGCGAGGCACTGACTTCTCGCCGCCAAATGCGTCGTCGTCGTCGTCGCAGCAATCTGCGTTACCGCGCACCACGTTTTCTCAATCGTGGCAATAAAGGGCGCGGCTGGCTGCCACCCAGCCTGCAACACCGCATCGACACCACCCTGGCATGGCTGACTCGCTTGCATCG
>NZ_JASJVS010000180.1:0-285 GCF_035019605.1 Undibacterium sp. 5I2
CTGTAGCTCAGTTGGTTAGAGCACCGTGTTGATAACGCGGGGGTCGTTGGTTCGAGCCCAACCAGACCCACCAAGAATTAATCAAAGTTTAGTTATGCCTCAGAAAGCGTAGCGAGCGCTTCAAGGTTCAATCGAGAAGCGCAGTCGCACTTCGGTACGACGAGCATCGGAGATTGAAGATTGAAGTGCGCAGTAGCTTAATGAGGTGTAAGAGGGGGATTAGCTCAGCTGGGAGAGCACCTGCTTTGCAAGCAGGGGGTCGTCGGTTCGATCCCGTCATCCTCC
>NZ_JASJVS010000181.1:0-284 GCF_035019605.1 Undibacterium sp. 5I2
CGATGCAAGCGAGTCAGCCATGCCAGGGTGGTGTCGATGCGGTGTTGCAGGCTGGGTGGCAGCCAGCCGCGCCCTTTGTTGCCACGATTGAGAAAACGTGGTGCGCGGTAACGCAGCGTACTGCGACGACGACGACGCATCTGGCGGCGAGAAGTCAGTGCCTCGCTGATTTGATGGCCACGGTGCCTCAGTTCGAACAGATTCAGAACCTGGTCGACAGTGCAAATTTCACCCGTCGCAAGCTTGAGTGTTTCGCTATGTCGCACAAGAGCGATGCCGGTCGT
>NZ_JASJVS010000182.1:0-284 GCF_035019605.1 Undibacterium sp. 5I2
TACATGATCTTAGATGTGTTTAGCAGGAAGATCGTTGGGCATGAAGTGCATGAAGCTGAATCTGCTGAATTGGCATCAATGTTAATCCGTCGGACCAGTTTGGCAGAGGGATTGGCGGGGCGTCCATTGGTACTGCACTCGGATAACGGCAGCTCGATGAAGGGAGCCACGATGCTTGCTACGTTGGAGAATTTAGGTATCGCCGCATCCTTTAGTCGTCCGCGTGTTTCGAATGATAAGCCATTCGCAGAATCGCTCTTCCATACTTGCAAATATCGGCCCGA
>NZ_JASJVS010000183.1:0-281 GCF_035019605.1 Undibacterium sp. 5I2
GATTGATAGCCGCGTTTGTTTTCAGCGATCCAAGTGCACTTGAAGGCGTAAAAAAAATCGTCCCTGCGGACGATTTTCAGCCTTCAAGCTCCGTGCGCATACTTGCGCACGGTGGATGATGCCCGGCGTTATAACAAGTTAGTTTTTCGATTGATAGCCGCGTTTGTTTTCAGCGATCCAAGTGCACTTGAAGGCGTAAAAAAAATCGTCCCTGCGGACGATTTTCAGCCTTCAAGCTCCGTGCGCATACTTGCGCACGGTGGATGATGCCCGGCGTTATA
>NZ_JASJVS010000184.1:0-273 GCF_035019605.1 Undibacterium sp. 5I2
TGCCGCTCGAACGTTGGTAGTACGCCTGTCGGCTACGACGGCGGCATCGCCATCACACACCCATCGTTGGAAGGTACAGACGCAGATATCGAGTTCCCTACAAGCGCAATTGAGGCGAGAACCGGAGGCGACCGCTTCGCGAATCAATTCCACACATAACAGGCGATCTGGGATACTAATCAGTCTTCCGATTTGCCCCCCCAGATCGCCTGGGCTTTTTTTCTTAAGACCAGCAAAGCGGCTACTTCAGCTAAGGCTTTCTCCTTGCGATTC
>NZ_JASJVS010000185.1:0-272 GCF_035019605.1 Undibacterium sp. 5I2
AACAGCGCGACACAAATTACGGCAACGGCACCGTCCGGCAGCGGCACGGTAGATATTACCGTCGTGACCGGTGGTGGCACGAGTGCGACGAGTGCCAACGATCAATATACGTATATCGGTGCGCCAACGGTGAGTAGCCTGGGGACGTCGACGGGTCCAGCCACGGGTGGGACTTCCGTGGTCATTACAGGTAGAAATTTTACTGGCGCTACTGCGGTGAAATTCGGCCTGAGCAACGCCAGCGGCTTTACTGTGAACAGCGCGACACAAAT
>NZ_JASJVS010000186.1:0-269 GCF_035019605.1 Undibacterium sp. 5I2
ACACAAACAAACAGACTTCAATGAGATCGGTTCAATTTAAAAAGTTACACGACAAGTAGTCTGACAGATGGGGCCCATGATTTACGAAAAAGAAATGGCAGAAAAAAAACCTATTGATGTGTCCGAAATAACTTGACCACTACAGTTTGCATCCCCTCCCATCGCGGCGCTCCTTCGTCGCTCACCGGCCTGAAGAGGCTGTCGCAAAAGGGTATTGAGTCGGTATCATTACCCTAACTGGTGGCCACGTCATTCCTGCGCGCTTTTGG
>NZ_JASJVS010000187.1:0-262 GCF_035019605.1 Undibacterium sp. 5I2
CAGGTCAGGCGATGGCCAACATGAATGTGCTGTTTGCGGGTACGCCGGAAGTCCAGTTCGGTAGCCTTCCGTATGGGGCGCTGGGCAGTTGCACCACTGGCAACGATGGTAAGTGTAAGGTACAGGCGCGTAGTAAAAAGGCGGGCACGAGTTTTTCTACCCAAGTCACGGCCAACGGGGTGGTGTTGAGCGGTACGATCGGTACGTATCATCCTAGCCCTGCCGTATATAGCTTCGGCCTGTTGGCACCGAGCGTACAGAT
>NZ_JASJVS010000188.1:0-260 GCF_035019605.1 Undibacterium sp. 5I2
GTCTGGGGTATTTACCATGCTTTGACAGCCATCGGTATGTCCGGTCAAGCATCGATCGATAAAGTCGCCGGCCCAGTCGGTGAAGCGCTGATCATGACCGCCATCGGTTTGGCCGTCGCGGTTCCGGCTGTACTCGGTTATAACTTCCTGGTACGTCGCAACAAGAGCTCGATGGAAGAAGTACGCGCCTTCTCGGCCGATCTGCACTCGGTGGTCTTGTCGGGTAACATGCATAAAGTCGCTAAAAAAGCTGCTTAACA
>NZ_JASJVS010000189.1:0-259 GCF_035019605.1 Undibacterium sp. 5I2
CCGGTACTGACGTTTGCCACGCCGAGTGCCGCCAGTGTGGGTGTACAAAACAGTTTGACGAATGCCGCAATCTCAACGCTGAGTGGCGGCAGTTATGGTGTCATCACTTACAGCAGTTCAAATACCGCAGTAGCAACGGTCAGTGCCGGCGGTGTGATTACACCGATCAGCGCCGGCAACGCTACGATCACGGCCACGCAAGCGGCGGTGACTGGGGTGAATGCGCAAGCGACCCAGACTTACAGCTTGACAGTAACAG
>NZ_JASJVS010000190.1:0-259 GCF_035019605.1 Undibacterium sp. 5I2
AAAAGCATGCGGGAATGACGAGGTATGCGGTGTTTCAGGTTTAAAAAACGTCCATCAGGCTTTTGCGACAGCCTCTTTTGGCCGGTGAGCGACCAAGGAGCGACCAAGGAGCGACCAAGGAGCGACCCGATGGGAGGGGATGCAAACCCCTTCCAGAGTCTTTTCCATCGTCGCTTGCGACGATCTGTAATGGTCTAATGTTTACGGACACCTCAATAGGAGGAATAATTACCTAAACGAGGAAAATAAAGATGACTGG
>NZ_JASJVS010000191.1:0-258 GCF_035019605.1 Undibacterium sp. 5I2
ATCAATTCGAATTTAAAGGCTTGAAGTCGTTGCATGATTCAATCATACTCTGGTCTATGATCGATGAAAACAACGATATTAGAACTGGCAGGCATTGCATGTTCATGATGCATGTCCATCTGGTCTTCGTGACAAAATACCGTCGCGGAGTGTTTACAAAAGAGATTCTTGACGACCTGCGCCCGATATTCGCCAGTGTCTGCGTTGACTTCGAAGCGGAACTGGTAGAGTTCGACGGCGAGGATGACCACGTACACT
>NZ_JASJVS010000192.1:0-254 GCF_035019605.1 Undibacterium sp. 5I2
TTTTCGTCCAGTACCAGATTAGTAGCTGGATCACGTTTCTCATTGGTATTTTCAACTGACGACGGCGATTTAATCGGATTTTTTATAATGATGCCAGCAATTTCCTTATCGACGCTGTCGGAATTGATATGCGGCGAATTAATTTGTTCAGGAGTCGCATGGAACAAAAACTGCCCACCACCAATCGATACATTCGGAGTCGTCCCCGCGTATTCAGTTTGTAATGTATGCAAAAATGCTTCGGCTTGGGCGGA
>NZ_JASJVS010000193.1:0-253 GCF_035019605.1 Undibacterium sp. 5I2
GTAGCCAAAGCAGCAGCCAAAGCCAACAAAGCAGCCAACAGGCGGCCGCCAGCACGGTGCAAGCCGGTGGCAATGTCGTTATCGTTGCCAGTGCCGATCCAGCTAAAAAGGACGGCAACATCGCCATCAGCGGCAGCCACCTCAGCGCCGGCGGCCACGCCGCCCTGATTGCCGATGGCGATATCACGCTGCAATCAGCGCAAAACAGCAGCCAACAAAGCAGCAGCAACCACAGTAGCAGCGCCTCACTCGG
>NZ_JASJVS010000194.1:0-249 GCF_035019605.1 Undibacterium sp. 5I2
TTGACCGCGTAACGCCATCTTATGCGCAGCGGTCACGTTCACCAGAATGAGCGGTCACGTTCGCCGGAATACCCAGTTGACTGGTACAGCCGGAAGCTGCTGTCTTGGCGGTTGTCGAACACGATGGATGCGGGGTTTTGCGTGGACTGCTTGGAAGAAGCCATAAAATGGTATGGAACGCCGGAGATTTTTAATACCGATCAGGGTGCGCAGTTTACCAGCCAGGCCTTTACTGGGCTGCTGCTTAGA
>NZ_JASJVS010000195.1:0-249 GCF_035019605.1 Undibacterium sp. 5I2
TCTTTTGGCCGGTGAGCGACGAAGGAGCGACGCGATGGGAGGGGATGCAAACCCCTTCCAGAGTCTTTTCCATCGTCACTTGCGACGATCCATTAACTTGTTTCCCGCATGCTTTTAGTGGGATCCCATTGGCACGGCTTGCCTTCAGGGTGGGAGCGTCGATCAAGGGCACTTTTTTCTGTGAAATGAACACGTCCTGCTGCGCCTGAGCAGCACAGATATAAAAGGCGCGTACGCGCCACTGGATTG
>NZ_JASJVS010000196.1:0-248 GCF_035019605.1 Undibacterium sp. 5I2
TTGTTGGCCGGTACAGGACGCTCCGCCAAAGGGCGCGCATCATCAACCACAGCCCCATTCTTCTGCCAGCGATACCAGTCATTGCGCGAAATTTCTGCGACCTCGCAAGCTTTAAACAAGCGCGCCCCTTGGTCGCACGCGACCCGAATCGGCACGATCAATTCCTGCCGGTCGCTCAATGCAGTCATTCGTCCTCGCCCTCGTCCCACAGGGCGCGCAGCTTTTTTTGCAGCACCAATAACGCTGCT
>NZ_JASJVS010000197.1:0-248 GCF_035019605.1 Undibacterium sp. 5I2
TGCGGCGGCACGGCCAGCAGAATGCCGCCGTTCCACGCGACCTTGTAGTCGAGCTGCCGCCTGAATTCGCCCCAGCCTTGGTCGAGGATGGCGCGGTTCAGGCCCGACTTCTGTTTCACCATCTTGCCGTGCTGTTCGCTATTTCCCTTCGATGACTTGGACATGTTCCGCACCTGCAAATCCTCAATGCAGACGAGCGCGTGGTTTTGGCTGATCGTCGTTGTGGTTTTGTGCAGGAAGTCTTTCCG
>NZ_JASJVS010000198.1:0-245 GCF_035019605.1 Undibacterium sp. 5I2
AAGTTCGCCATCATTGTAGAAACCGCCGCACTCAATGAAGCCGATCTGGCACTATATTGTCGTGGCAAAGGACTTTACCCAGCACAAGTCAAGACCTGGCGAGAACTGGCCGTGGCAGCGCAAAATGGACAGCCAGTAGCCCAAGCTGAACAACAAAAAACGACGCACTCCTATCAGAAAAAAATCAAAGAATTACAACGCGAAGTAGACCGTAAAAATAAGGCGCTGGCAGAAGCAGCAGCGTT
>NZ_JASJVS010000199.1:0-245 GCF_035019605.1 Undibacterium sp. 5I2
ATACTAAGCGCGTCAGCCGCCCACTTCGGCATTTCTGCCAAGTTGCCCAAGTCGCCAAAATTCGCCCAGTTCGCCCAGTTCGCCCAGTTCGCCCAAGAAGTCACCCAATTCGCCGAATTCGTCATTTCCCCCATCCTCCCAATTCGTCATTGCCGCGCAGGCGGCAATCCAGAGGCGCGTAAGCGCCTTTCATATCCGTACGCTTGATGCCCAGCGAGATGTCCTCATTTTTCAGCGGAATCAAT
>NZ_JASJVS010000200.1:0-244 GCF_035019605.1 Undibacterium sp. 5I2
GCGACGCGATGGGAGGGGATGCAAACCCCTTCCAGAGTCTTTTCCATCGTCGCTTGCGACGATCCATTAACTTGTTAGGGGGAGAATTTGAAAAATCCCCCTAAAAATTGGCAAAAAATTTGGCAATCGAAGCGCCAAAACCTCCAACAACTTAATGGATCGTCGCCAGCGCGCTGATCATTACCCACAAGTTAGGTCGATTGCGCATCCACCCAGCCGCCCAATTCGTCATTGCCGCGCAGGC
>NZ_JASJVS010000201.1:0-241 GCF_035019605.1 Undibacterium sp. 5I2
ACCTTACGTGGTGCCGCTGCACGGCCTCGCCGATACAGCAGCGAGTGCGCTTTCAGAATCCGATACATGGTCGATTCTGAGGCCAGGTAACGTCGCTCGTCTGCGAGGATAGGGACGATTTGCGTAGGCGGCAAGCTGCCGAAACGCGCGCTGTTACAGACATGCAGAATTTCCTCCTGCTCATCTTGGCTAAGCTTGTTGGCCGGTACAGGACGCTCCGCCAAAGGGCGCGCATCATCAA
>NZ_JASJVS010000202.1:0-241 GCF_035019605.1 Undibacterium sp. 5I2
TTGATGATGCGCGCCCTTTGGCGGAGCGTCCTGTACCGGCCAACAAGCTTAGCCAAGATGAGCAGGAGGAAATTCTGAGTGTCTGTAACAGCGCGCGTTTCGGCAGCTTGCCGCCGACGCAAATCGTCCCTATCCTCGCAGACGAGCGACGTTACCTGGCCTCCGAATCGACCATGTATCGGATTCTGAAAGCGCACTCGCTGCTGTATCGGCGAGGCCGTGCAGCGGCACCACGTAAGGT
>NZ_JASJVS010000203.1:0-238 GCF_035019605.1 Undibacterium sp. 5I2
GGCGTTTGATAACCCAATGATTGATGTTTACGTTCAGCGTTGTAGAACATAAAATAGTTCGCCAAGCCGATCACCAACTCCGGCATACTTTCATGCTTTTTCAAATACACTTCTTCATATTTCACACTGCGCCATAGACGCTCAACAAAAATATTATCCAACGCCCGACCGCGACCGTCCATACTGATTTTGATGCCGTTTCTAAGCAGCAGCCCAGTAAAGGCCTGGCTGGTAAACT
>NZ_JASJVS010000204.1:0-238 GCF_035019605.1 Undibacterium sp. 5I2
AGCTTAGTCAAGAAAATTATTCCGGACAGCAGTGTGCGTAGGCAGGAATCCAGTGGCACGTCAGTGCCTTCAGGGTGGGAGGGTCGTTCAAGGGCACTTTTTTTCTGTTAAATCAACACGTTCTGCTGCGCCTGAGCAGCACAGATATCACAGATATAAAGGGCGCGTGCGCGCCACTGGATTGCCGCCTGCGCGGCAATGACGAATTGGGCGGCTGGGTGGATGCGCAATCGACCTG
>NZ_JASJVS010000205.1:0-235 GCF_035019605.1 Undibacterium sp. 5I2
CCCCCGGTGTTAGGCTACCTGTCACATGTCTTTTGTAAAACAAAAATATACAGATTTATTTTTCAATTTGTGTGAATGTCAGTGTTTTTGCTTCTTACTCAATGGCTTTGATCGGCGTTACAGATCGGGGTTAAGGGTGGAGCGAAGCGGAACCCTTTCCCTCAAGACTTTGATTTTTTTGGCTTACATCAGAACCTGGTAAGACTGGCAGTGTCGCCAGAAATCCAAACGGGGA
>NZ_JASJVS010000206.1:0-233 GCF_035019605.1 Undibacterium sp. 5I2
CGAATCCCCTTGGGGACGCCAGTAGTAAGAAAAACAGCCTGCGTAAGCAGGCTGTTTTTTTTCCGTGTAAGAGAAGAGCCGATAGTTCGGCTCTTCGGAGCAGGGGATTCGAAGGGGCTCGCTTACCAGCGAGCCCGCGGCCTGCGCTTGTGTAGGCGAATCCCCTTGGGGACGCCAGTAGTAAGAAAAACAGCCTGCGTAAGCAGGCTGTTTTTTTTCCGTGTAAGAGAAGA
>NZ_JASJVS010000207.1:0-227 GCF_035019605.1 Undibacterium sp. 5I2
AGTTCCATATTCAGTTGCCCAATTTTGGCATAGAGACGGTCTGGGTCGTTCTGTGTGCTGGCCGGTTTCGGACCGCGCTTACCTTCAAACAGACTGCCTGCATTTTCCAGTAATTCTTTCTTCCACTGGCTAACCTGCGTCGGATGCACCCCGAACTCTTGGGCGATCTGATTGATCGTCTTTTCGCCTTTGATTGCCTCAACTGCTACCTTGGCTTTTTGTGCGCC
>NZ_JASJVS010000208.1:0-226 GCF_035019605.1 Undibacterium sp. 5I2
GCGCGCAGGAATGACGTGGCCACCAGTCAGGGTAATGATACCGACTCACTACGCTTTTGCGACAGCCTCTCAAGGCCCGAGTTTGAAAAAGCTCGGTTGACCAGACTGAGCGCAAAGCATCGCGCTACGTTGCAACGAAGTACAAGACTCACCTTGGAATGCTTCCTCAGTTCCAAGCTCTGCAAGCAGCAGAAGCAGACAAGCATAGGGTAAGCACGAAACGTTC
>NZ_JASJVS010000209.1:0-224 GCF_035019605.1 Undibacterium sp. 5I2
ACCTATAGCGGCGCGACCACGGTCAGTAATGGTAGCTTGGTCGCCGGTGCGGTTAATGCCTTCGGCAGCAACTCGGCCGTCAGCACGGCCGCTGGTGCTACGCTCGATCTCGGTGGTTTTAATCAAGCCATCGGTTCGCTGGCTGGTAGCGGTGGTACGGTAAGCAATAATGGTCTAACGGCGGTCACGATGACGACGGGTAGCAATAACAGCTCGACCAATTT
>NZ_JASJVS010000210.1:0-221 GCF_035019605.1 Undibacterium sp. 5I2
CGTCCTTACACCTGCCCTTGACTTTAATGCGGCGTCCGCTGCTGCTCAATGTACTTGCGAATAACTGCGATCGGAGCGCCGCCGCAGCTTCCGGCAAAGTAGCTGGGCGACCACAAAGCGCCGCCCCATAGTCTCTTCTTGATGCTGGGATCATTCTTCTTCCTGATAAGTAGGCTCGATATTCCCTTGAGACTGTTCACCAGTTTCGACACGGCCACTTT
>NZ_JASJVS010000211.1:0-221 GCF_035019605.1 Undibacterium sp. 5I2
GACCGGGCCGTCAAGGCTAGACCAAACCGCTATGCCGTTCGTATTGTGCGAAAAACTGCTTAACTGAACGGCATTACCGCATCGCGCGGGCATTTTTGTTTCTGTTCATCAAAAATCTGACTAGGGTTTGAAACCCCGGCCTTCAGAGGCTGTCGCAAAAGGGTTTTCAGTCTGCATCATTACCCCAGCCGCCCGTAACGTCGTTCCTGCGCGCTTTTGGC
>NZ_JASJVS010000212.1:0-218 GCF_035019605.1 Undibacterium sp. 5I2
AGCAGCGTTATTGGTGCTGCAAAAAAAGCTGCGCGCCCTGTGGGACGAGGGCGAGGACGAATGACTGCATTGAGCGAGCGGCAGGAATTGATCGTGCCGATTCGGGTCGCGTGCGACGAAGGGGCGCGCTTGTTTAAAGCGTGCGAGGTCGCAGAAATTTCGCTCAATGATTGGTATCGCTGGCAGAAGAATGGGGCTGTGGTTGATGATGCGCGCCC
>NZ_JASJVS010000213.1:0-218 GCF_035019605.1 Undibacterium sp. 5I2
ACTGGCTTGCCGGGAACGACGGTAAGCTATCCGCATATTTTCAAAGCGCAGACCAGCGGTAAGCTGAGTTTCTTGGTTACCAGCGACGGGATTCCGTCGGAGAGCAGCCTGTGGCCGCTGCAAGTGTATGCCGACCCGAGCTGCAGCGGTCAGGTGCAGCCATCGGCGAGCGTATTGTTTCCTGCTGGGACGCCGCTCAGTACCAAGGCTGGTGACAA
>NZ_JASJVS010000214.1:0-218 GCF_035019605.1 Undibacterium sp. 5I2
AAATTGGTCGAGCTGTTATTGCTACCCGTCGTCATCGTGACCGCCGTTAGACCATTATTGCTTACCGTACCACCGCTGCCAGCCAGCGAACCGATGGCTTGATTAAAACCACCGAGATCGAGCGTGGCACCAGCAGCCGTGGTGACAGCCGAGTTGCTACCGAAGGCATTAACCGCACCGGCGACCAAGCTACCATTACTGACCGTGGTCGCGCCGCT
>NZ_JASJVS010000215.1:0-217 GCF_035019605.1 Undibacterium sp. 5I2
TCCTTCAAGGCATGTTGCAGTGCCTGGGATGGTGTTTCTTTGAGCCATTCCGTTCCAGCTTCCCGCTTCCAAATCGGCAGATTAGCCGCCATTGGCACATAGCCAATGAACTTGTTTCCTGCTTCGTGATTTTCTTTTTACATCGCCAGCGCCTTGTTATAGACGAACCGACACGATCCGGCGAAACGGCGCATGTCGCGCTGTTGTTCGCCGTTTG
>NZ_JASJVS010000216.1:0-216 GCF_035019605.1 Undibacterium sp. 5I2
TCAGCGGTCACGATACCGGAATCAACGGTCACGATGCCGGAATGGCGTTGTACTGCCCAATAATAGTGTTACGCATTCGGTATCTGTCAAGATAGTTGGTAAGATTTGAGGTTAAGCCGCTGCCATGTCCTTATTCATTTTTTTTGGACTTCCTCACGATCAGGATTGAGACTGACCTGATCAACCCAAGTCCAGTTTCGCGTATCACCTCGCCAG
>NZ_JASJVS010000217.1:0-215 GCF_035019605.1 Undibacterium sp. 5I2
ATGCCATGCAGCGAAAAACGGGCGCGCAAGCTGCTCGCAGCAGGCCGGGCACGCGTGCATCGCCTGTTCCCGTTTGCGATACGCTTGCTTGACCGTACTGTTACTGACAGTGCCTTCCAAACGATCAAGATCAAGCTTGACCCCGGCAGCAAGACGACCGGCATCGCTCTTGTGCGACATAGCGAAACACTCAAGCTTGCGACGGGTGAAATTTG
>NZ_JASJVS010000218.1:0-214 GCF_035019605.1 Undibacterium sp. 5I2
ACATAGGCCGCGTAGCAGTTCGCGCAAGTGGCAGTTTCAACATACAAACGCAAGAATCTGTCGTACAAGGCATATCGTATAAGCACTGCAAGATCATTCAGCGTGCAGATGGGTATAGTTATTCACTGGTGGTAAATATGGACGTGACAGGCACGCCACCAAAGCAAGGAACGCTGCGCGTTCCACGCTCTGCCTCCTCGGCCTGAAGGCCGAG
>NZ_JASJVS010000219.1:0-213 GCF_035019605.1 Undibacterium sp. 5I2
GACAGTGGTCCTTTGCGCTATTCGTTTTCATCCCCCCTCTTTGACGCCAGCAAGTCAGGCGTGCAAGTGTTGCGCGATCAAGCCCAAGCCGATGGCCTGGCCTATGATGAATTGGAGGCTTTCATCGCCGACAGCACAGGTCAGGCGATGGCCAACATGAATGTGCTGTTTGCGGGTACGCCGGAAGTCCAGTTCGGTAGCCTTCCGTATGGG
>NZ_JASJVS010000220.1:0-212 GCF_035019605.1 Undibacterium sp. 5I2
TTTAGTCGTCCGCGTGTTTCGAATGATAAGCCATTCGCAGAATCGCTCTTCCATACTTGCAAATATCGGCCCGATTACCCGACAAAGCCGTTCGACAATGTCGAGGCCGCGCAGACTTGGATGCTCCAGTTTGTCAGATGGTACAACCAAGTGCATAAGCACAGTGGATTGAAGTTTGTAACGCCGGAACAGCGGCATAACGGAACGGCTGT
>NZ_JASJVS010000221.1:0-211 GCF_035019605.1 Undibacterium sp. 5I2
GGCAGCCGCGGCAAACAATTCCGTCGCCGCTACCGGTGCGAACAGCCGGATCAATAATACGGCCAGCGGTACCTTGGCAGCTGGTTTACTGGCCGACGGCAGCCTCGGTACGGCCGGTGACTTATCTGTATCTACGACGCTTGGCATGAATGGGGCCGGCCAACACGTATCAGCCGGTGATCAGCATATCAGCGCGAAAACGCTGGATTTA
>NZ_JASJVS010000222.1:0-201 GCF_035019605.1 Undibacterium sp. 5I2
AACAGTCTGCGTAGCTGCACAATCAAGCAAGGCCGCCGGTGCCGGATTGGCTGGCGTTTGCTTGCGGCAGTTACTCAAGCTCGCAGGCGTGGTACCCGCCAACGCACTGACAAAGCTGGTGTAGCTGGGCGTGCTGTCGGCGATACTCAAGCTCTTGATCGGCGAACTGCCCTGATTCGTGTAACTGATGCGGTATTCGAG
>NZ_JASJVS010000223.1:0-201 GCF_035019605.1 Undibacterium sp. 5I2
CCCTCCCATCGGGTCGCTCCTTCGTCGCTCACCGGCCAAAAGAGGCTGTCGCAAAAGCCTGATCATTACCCACAAGTTAGGTCGATTACGCATTCACCCATTCGCCCAATTCGTCATTGCCGCACAGGCGGCAATCCAGTGGCGCGCACGCGCCTTTTATCTCTGTGCTGCTCAGGCGCAGCAGGACGTGTTGATTTAACA
>NZ_JASJVS010000224.1:0-200 GCF_035019605.1 Undibacterium sp. 5I2
AAATGCCACAATTTCTGGCATTTTCAGTTAACCACGAACGCCGCTGGATTCCTGCCAAAAGCGCGCAGGAACGACGTGGCCACCAGTCGGTATCATTACTCCAACTGGCCGACATGTCATTCCCCCATGCTCTCGCCTCGTCATTCCTGCGTAGGCAGGAATCCAGTGGCACGTCAGTGCCTTCAGGGTGGGAGGGTCGA